>CAWWCX010000475.1:0-3413 GCA_963935445.1 uncultured Roseibacillus sp. | reverse complement strand
GCATGGACTTCTTGATCAGCTTGCCAAGCTCACGCCCGGCCTGGTAGTTCTCCGTACCGAGGAAAAAGAGGCGCTTTGAATCAGGCGCATCGCTATCGATGGTGACCAGCGGCACTTGATCAGCTGTATTATTGATCATCTCGATCTGATTCTCCGGGTCGAGAATACTGATCGCAATGCCCTTGCAATCTCCCTTGTTGAGGATGTTCTCAACGATCTTTTTCTGCCCGGCGATGTCCTTATCACTGTTCATCTGGAATTCCACGGCAACTCCAAATTCCTTGCCGGCAACGTAACAGCCAGCCTCTGCATGACTCCAGAAGGGATCCGGTACGTTTGTAATAAAGGCGAACCTGGGAGCATCCGCAGGGACTTCAGCCCCCTTGGCTTCTTTACCAGCTGCCAAACGGTCATTCACGGTCTTGCGGAATTCCTCCACATTATCTTTCACGATCGTCCGGATCGGCACCGGGATGTTCTTGTCTTTCCCAAGTTCGGGCATCTTGTCATTCACCACGATGTCCTTGAGATATCTGATGGAGTCGTATCCAAAGAGGTAGGGATCCTGCACGATCGTTCCCTCGCAGTGCCCCTCCTTGATCGCATCCAGGGCTACCGGATCCTCATCGAAGGAGAACACCTTTACGGCACCAAGTTTATCCGCGTCCTTGAGAGCCTCAATACACTGGGGCGCATTGTAGGCCCAGAGCCCGACCATGGCGTCGACTTCGGGATATTTGCTGAGAGTGTTCTCCGCGTTCTTCTTGGCCAGGGAACGGTCTCCCCCGTCGGTTAGAACCTCATCAAGGATGGTGAACTTGCCGTAGGTTTTTCCCTTGAGTGACTTCTCGTCATCCTTGCCCTTTCCTCCACAGCTGGTCAGCAGAATGCTCACCCCGGCCAAGACACCCAATCCAATGCGAGTTGCAGGTTTCATCACCTCCATGCAAGGAGAGCCCCGGGACCCTGTCGAGCAGAATTACACCTTCTGAAGGCGTCTTCTTCATCCTTCCCGACCAGTTGTTCGCAGAAGGACCCAGGAGCCCCTCTGCCAGCCTGAAACTTAAGCTCCTTGGACTCTCCCCTTACCTGTAGGACCCACCCCGGCTCACTCTCCCTGTGTCGAATGCCCTTCCGGAAGCTGTCCCACATCAGCCCGTCATTTTTTCAACAGGTATCCGAGGAGGTCCCGCAATTCTTCTGCGTTCAGGGTATTGATCAATCCCGCCGGCATAGGCGAAACCGGCGAGGGCTTGATACTCTCGATTTCCCCCCGCTTGATGGGCTGCGTCTGGGAGAAATCAAAGGCATTACTGGCCAGGGTAATGACCGCGTCCTTCTCCTCCACCACCCGCCCCCAGGTCGAGGAGCCATCCTTCATGGTCAGGACGCTGAACTGATACTGGTCCGAGACAACCTTGTTTGGTTCGAGAAGGGCCTCTGCCATGTCGGCGAGCGAGAAGCGGCCTCCGACTGCGGACAGGTCGGGGCCCGCCGAGCCTCCTTCTCCACCCACCCGGTGGCACGCGAAGCAGAGTGTGGCCTTGAACATCTTCTTCCCGTTTTCCAGGTCAGCCCCGGACAGATCCTTCCCCACCTGAACCACGTCTCCCACCGTGTAGCTCTTGCCGGGACCGGCCGGCGTGGGCAGGCCATCGAAAGGGCTCTTCGGCTTGGGGAGATTCCAGGTCGCAATCATCTTCCGTTCGTCTTCGGTAGCGTTCTTGAGCAGGTCACCGCGCATGCGCTGGAGGAACTTCTGGTAGCTGTTACCCCCGCTCCGGGCCTGCACCCCGGCAAACCATTCCATGAGCTGGCGGCGCTGCCCCTTCGTCCACGGCCCCTTGACCACCCGAAGGCAGAATGCGTAGTGGATGTTCTGGGCCGGGGGTGAGTTACGCAACATCCCGAGAACCGCACGCCCGTAGCCCGAGTTCCGGGAGGCCAGCTCCGCCCAGTCCGGCCACTTGGTATCCTTCCGCGCAGCCATCAGCGTCAGGGTCCGGTCGACTACCCTGGGCGCCTGCAGGAAGCAGAGGACGCGGCAGAGTTCCGCGTTCAGTTCATCGTCTGCAGCGGGATATGCGGCATCAAGTAACGCAATGGCACCCTTCCGCTCCTCCTCATTCGGCGCACCCAGGCGGGAGAATACCAGCGCGTAGGCTCGCAGGAGGGCGAGATGCGCGACCTTGTCCAGCTTGCTGACCTGCACCCCGCCCAGCCACTTCAGGGCCATTCCACGATCCTCGGGCTTCCCCACGCGCGCCAGTGCGATAGCGCTTCCAATCGTCTGCCAGTGCCCTCCTCCCGCGGCTGCTGCCTTCTTCAGTGCATCCGCCGGGCGGCGCTCCATTTCCACCCGGGCGAGGAAACGCTCGAAGCGATCTCCCGAACCCATCTTTTCGTAAACCTTCTCAGGCGGGGCCTTGAGGAGTTCCTCCGCCAGTTCAGGAAGGGGCGACCCCGCCGAGTCGCGCTTCACGGGAGCAGTGCTCTCGGAACCCGTGTAGGTCACCCGCCAGAGAGCCGAGGCGGTCCGCCGCCCCCCGGTCATGAAGTACATTGCACCGTCCTTTCCGATCTCCGCGTCGGTCAGGGGCAGTCCCGGGCCGGCCACGAATTCTTCCTTCACTCCCCCGTAACTCGTCCCGTCCTGCTCGAGGTGGACGGCGTGAATGGTCGCAAACGTCCAGTCGAAGAAATAGAGCGCCCGCTGATACTTGGCCGGGAACTTCGCACCCAATCCGGAAAGTGCACCGGTCGGCGATCCCGGCCCGATATCCACCACCGCCGGCAGGCTGTCCTCATAGTAGTTCGGCCACTTCCCCGTCCCATTACGCCAGCCAAACTCCGCCCCCGGCACCACGTGATTGATCCGGGTCGGACGATACCAGGGCATCCCGAGGTCCCATTCCATGTCGGCATCGTAGGCGAACAGGTCGCCATGTGCATTGAAGGCCAGGTCGTAGGGGTTGCGGAAACCGCTCGCCACCATCTCCCACTGCGTCCCGTCCGGCTTGAAGCGCAGGACGGCTCCCCCCGGGGCCATCGTGCCGGAGGCGTGGCCGTTCCCGTCGGGATTCCGTGGGAGAAGATGATCCTCTCCCCATCCACGCGACATCCAGTAGTGATCCATTTCCGGCGGGTTCGCATGGTTCCCGTGGATAAAGTAGATCCATTCGCCATCCGGGGAAGGCACCATCGAATGGAGCCCGTGCTCACCACCGCCTCCAAACCGCTTGAGTAAATCGATCTGGTCCAGGACCGCGTCCCCGTCCGAGTCGGTGACCTTGTAAACCCCGTTGGGCTTCCCTCCATGCGCACGCTCATTGACCGCCACGTAGAGGGCCCCGCGATGCCAGAGCAACCCGTGCGCCCCGCCGATCGCCAGATCGAGCGGTTTCGCGACCGTG
>CAWWCX010000474.1:0-3417 GCA_963935445.1 uncultured Roseibacillus sp. | reverse complement strand
TGAGGCGGCCTCCTGTGCCACGAGCGAGGAGGGGGGGAGCGGGACACTTTCTTCCGTCACGATTCTGGATCCTTGCAGTCAGCGGGGAAGCCTCCCTAGGCTGTGGCCATGATCGACATGCTGGTGCGGCTCTACGACCTGCCAGACTCTACGGATATTTACCGGAGGGTTGAGGAAGCCGGGGTCATCCTGCGACGGCCCAACGGCTATGAGCGGCATATCCTCGCCCACTGGGTTGGCGAACATTTTTCGCCCAAGTGGGTGAGCGAAACCAAGGTGGCCTTCGCGCGCCAGCCCGTCAGCGCCTTCCTCGCAACCCGGCAGAAGAAGATTCTCGGTTTTGCGTGTTACGAGACAACTCTGAAGGGCTACTTTGGGCCCACTGGAGTGGCCGAGAGTGAACGCGGGACGGGGCTCGGGACCGCTCTTCTCTACAAGGCCCTCGAAGCCCTCCGCGAGGACGGATACGCCTACGCGGTCATTGGCGGGGTTGGCCCGCGGGAGTTTTACGAGAAAGCATGCGGGGCGATTGAGATTCCGGGGAGCGACCCGGGAATCTTCGCCGACTTGTTGCCGGATCCGTGATCTGGGGTTATGCTGCTGCCAGCTGACTGGGAAGTTCAGGAGACAATGTCGGAAGCAGCGAAAGCAGGTGGGCAGGATCCGCACTACGTGAAGGGGGCGTTTGCTCGCATCGCGGACAGTTACGTTCTCACCAATCACGTCCTGAGCGCGGGCACGGACATACTCTGGCGGCGCAAGGTTGGCCGGCTGGTGGAAGAGTGGGAGCCCGGGAAAATTCTCGATGTGGCGACCGGAACGGGAGATCTCGCCCTCGAGCTTCAGCGGCGATGTCCGGATGCGACCGTGCTTGGAAGCGATTTTTGTGAGGAGATGCTTTCCCACGCAAGAGAGCGGGGCCTGCGTGAGACTCGGGTCGCAGACGCAATCGACCTGCCCTTTGAGGACGGGATGTTCGACGTGGCGACGGCAGCGTTCGGATTGCGTAACATGGAGAACTGGAAAGAGGGCCTGGTGGAGATGGGGCGAGTCGTGCGGGAAGGGGGCAAGGTTCTGGTCCTCGATTTCTCGCTCCCGCGGGGACTGCTTCGCAGGCCCTATGTCTTCTACCTGAACAAGGTTCTCCCTCGCATCGCCGGGATGATTACCGGAGAGCGTGATGCCTATGAATACCTCGCCGGGTCGATCGACCGGTTCCCGAGCGGGGAGTCGATGCTGACTCTTTTTGAGAGCGCCGGGCTTCTTGATCCGGAATGGATTCCGCTGAGTGGAGGAATCGCCTCAATCTATATCGGGACCACCCCGCCGACTTAAACCTTTCACCGGGGGTCCTTTCCCCCGTAAGACTTTCCCCATGCCGATCCAGGGATCCGCCAATCAGTTCGTGTGCGACCTCGTGGCCTACGAACCCGGGAAGCCGATTGAGGAAACAGCGCGCGAGCTCGGCCTGCAGCCTGATCAGATCATCAAGCTCGCGAGCAACGAGAATCCCCTCGGACCTTCGCCGAAGGCGAAGGAGGCGATGAGGGCCGCGATTGAGGAAGGTCACCTTTATCCCGACGGGGGTGGATGGAAGTTGCGCAATGCGATTGCCGAGAAGCACGGAGTCGGGATGGAGAATGTCGTGCTGGGGAACGGATCGAACGAGATCATCGAGTTGCTCTGCCACTCCTTTCTCAATCCAGAGACGGCCTTGATTGCGGCTGAGCATGCGTTTGTTGTCTACAAGTTGATGGCGACCCTGTTCGGGGCAAAGTACGTGGAGGTCCCCGACCCCGGGTTTGTTCATGATCTCGATGCGATGGCCGATGCGATCAACGGAGAGACCCGTCTTGTCTTCATAGCGAACCCGAACAATCCGACCGGAACGCTGGTCGGGGAAGAGGCAATAGAGCGCTTCATGGATCGCCTTCCAGAGCATGTCGTGGCCGTCTTCGATGAGGCGTATCACGAATTCCTGGAGAATCCTCCTGACACGGTGAGATATGTCCGGGAGGGGCGGAACGTTTGTGTCATGCGGACCTTTTCCAAGGCGCAGGGTTTGGCGGCCCTCCGGATCGGGTATGGGCTCGCGTCCCCTTCGGTCGCTGGTCTCCTGCACAGGGCCCGGCAACCTTTCAATGCGAACGCGGTTGCCCAGTCCGGGGCGTTGGCCGCCCTGCTTGATGACGAACACGTGGCCCGGACGGTGGAGACGAATAACCGGGGGCTGGAGTTTTTCCATCAGGCTTTCGAGGCCCGGGGGCTTCGTCATGTCCCGAGCGTGGCGAATTTCGTTCTCGTTCAGGTTGGAGATGGTGATGCGGTCTTTCAGCAAATGCTGAAAGCAGGTGTCATTGTCAGGGCCATGCGGGGCTACAAATTGCCGGAATGGGTCCGGATCTCGGTGGGGACTCCCTCGCAGAATGCGCGATGCCTCGAGGTTCTTGACGAGGTCCTCGGGGAATGAGGTGGCATCGCCTCACGGATTGACAGGGAGGGGAGAGGAGCCTACTCTGTTAAGAGTTCTTAATTATCTGATGCCTCAAACTATTCGTCCGGCAATGAGGAGCTTTCAGTGCAGCAGCTGTCAGGGTGGAATTCAGATTCCACATGACCTGCCGCCCACGAGAGCTCCCTGCCCCCATTGTGGCGTCATGATTACCTCGCCTGCTCCGGAATATGGAGGCGATCCGGGTGGTGGGCCGATTGCAGTGGAAGGACCCGTTGCCGACGCCCGCACAGAGGAGCCCCCCTCCCGGCACAAAGAGGCGGGGGCGAGAGCTCTGGAAGAACAGCGGTTGGCTCCTGACGGGGCCGTTTCCCCTGGGCGGGGGGAATCTCCTCCGGTAGCGCCGGGTTCTCTGGCAGAGGAGGATGCGCGGCAAGACACGCGGGGCAGGAGGCAAAGGGTGCATCCCGCCATTGCCTTCCTGAGTGCCGTAGTCGTGATTGTGGGCGTCCTGGTGGCACTGGTCGTGATGAACAGGAAGGATCCAATACTGGATTCTCCCACGGCACTGGTTCCGGGCGGGGCTGGGTTGCCTGCTGTGGAGGAGGGTGAAGAGGATGAGCGCGAACGTTTCCTGAAGGATGGGTGGAAGAGTGCGACTACCCGGACCCTTGCAGGCTTCCTCTCGGCGCAGACGCTTGATGAGAAGGCCGGGTTTGTGATCGGAGGAGAAAGGAAGCTCGCGGAAATGGATGAGTTTTACGGAGCAGTGGGACAACTCGCTGAACCAGGCATCCCGGTTGAGTCTTTCAGCCACTTTGACCTGGATATCGTGGACAGGCGGAGAGGGCTCTTCCTGATGCGGTTCGAACGTCCGCCCCAGTTGAAGATGACGGAGTTCTTCCGGCCTGTGGTGCCGCTGGAGGTTCAACATGAACTGCAAAAGCCGGGGCCGCTTCTCTCGG
>CAWWCX010000473.1:0-3419 GCA_963935445.1 uncultured Roseibacillus sp. | reverse complement strand
CCGCCCCAGGAACTGTTGATCAGGCCGACCGGAACATCCTGATCCGCATGGATGGTTTTGCCAAAGTGGTAGAGCACCGCCGAGAAGTTGGGGATGTTTGCCGAGGTGCAGGTCTTCCACTTGTTCGGGACATCTGGTTGGGGCTGGTCGAATTGTTTCTTGGGAATGTGGAACAGGCGAATGCCGGGGTGGTTGGCGGCCTTGACGAATTCATCGCGGCGTTCGCTCTGCTTCAGGCTCCACTCCATATTGGACTGCCCTGACCCGATCCAGACGTCCCCGATGAGAATGTCCTCGAGGACGATCGTGTTCTTGCCCTTGATGGTAATCTGGTGGGACTTGCCGCCATCGGCCTTGAGGGCGGGCAACTCGATCACCCAGGCGCCACGTTCATCTGCGGTCGTGCTGAAGGTGCGGGGCCCGAACTTGAGAGAGATCTTCTCGCCATCGTCTGCAGTTCCCCAGACCTTGAGGGGAACTCCACGCTGGAGCACCATATGATTACTGAAAATGTTCGGGAGCCTGACCTCGGCCCCGGCGACGAGGGGAGCGAGAGCGGCGATGAGGGTGAGCAGGGCGTGCGGGTGTTTCATGATAGCCTCCGTTCCTAGATCGAAAGAATGGATGGTGCCAGCGCAAAGGAGCCGGGCAGGGTGTGGCAGGGACTTCCGGGCGGGTCGGAGGCCCTTCCGGAGTGGTTGCAGGCGCACGGGCCGGGAGGATACAGGACGCACCTTTGAGAAGGGTTCCGCCCTTGTCATCAGCGAGGAACCGGAGCGATCATTGATAAAGCAGGTGTTTCCTGCGCCGCTCCTTGAAGGCGGCAAGATCCTCCCGCCAGCTGGAAGTAATGGTGGGCCGGGGTCGCAGGGCTAGGATGCCCTGCTCGGTGGAGGGGTGGCAGAGCAGGGTGTTGAGCTTCCCCGGCTCCCATTGCTCCGCATGGAGCCGGCGGAGTGCCTGTCCGAGGGCAAGGCCGAGTTCGACCGCCGGGCACTTGGCGGGGTCCTTGAGAAGGATACGGACCCCGCCGCATTCCTGCCCCGCGAACACGCTGCTCTCCGGGGTAAAGCGGACGGGGATGAATTGAAGGCCGGGCAAGCGGGCGGCGGTAAGCTCGGTGGCGAGATCCTCTGGCGCGATGTAGGGCGCACCGACCACTTCGAAGGGGAGGTTTGTTCCCCGGCCGACTGAGAGGTTGGTGAACTCGAGGAGTCCAATCCCGGGATAGAGCGTGGCGGCCATGAGGTTGGGCATGTTCGGGGAGGGCCTCGTCCAAGGAAGGCCGGTCTCGTCGAAACGCATGGAACGTTTCCAGTTGCGGAGGGGAAGAACGGTGAGGTCGAGTCCGGGAAACCGCTCGCTCCGGTAGAGCCTGGCAATTTCTCCGACCGTCATGCCGTGCTGGACGGGAATGTCGTGAAAGGCGACGAATTTACTCTCTCCGTCGCGAAGGGGGCCAGCCACCTTCTCTCCCCCGATGGGGTTCACGCGGTCGAGAACGACGAATCTGATGCCTGCTTCCTCCGCCGCCTCCATGCATAGCCCCATGGTGGAAATGTAAGTGTAGAAGCGGCAGCCGATGTCCTGGATGTCGAAGACCAGTGCGTCCAACTCGGCCAGATGTTCCTTCCTGGGTTTGCGGCGGTCCTTACCAGCATAAAGGCTGCGGACAGGGACACCGGTTTTTGAGTCCACCCCATCTTCAACCTTCCCGTCATGAGTTCCCCGGATGCCGTGTTCCGGGCCAAAAAGAGAGACGAGCTGAACTTCCTCCGATTCGTGGAGAAGGTCGATGGTTGTCTTGCCGTCGACGCTCCGGCCGGTCTGGTTGGTGATGAGCCCGACCCTCAATCCCCTGAGCTTGGAGAAGTTGTCGACCCGGAGCACGTCAATCCCGTTGAGAACATCGGCAGAGGGGCGCACGATGCTGCTGCGAGCGTCCTGCCGGGCCTGGTCGGTCAGGGCCGACAGGGCGCCGGTGACTTTTGAGAACTCGTAGCCAGTTGCCTCCGCCGCCAGGGTTCCGAGGCGATGGCGCAACTTGAGGACGTTTCCTCCCGAGGGGTGGTTGCGGTTGCTGAGAAACAGCAGGGTAGTTCTGCTGAAGGGGTCTATCCAGAGCGATGTTCCAGTCCATCCGGTGTGTCCGAAGGATCCGAGGGGAAAGAGCGTGCCACGGGGTCCGGCGTAAGGAGAGTCAATGTCGAAGCCGAGGCCGCGGCGGGCGGTGATGGGACTTGGTGACTGGACCGTGTGCATGAGCTTGACGGTGGCCGCCTCGAGAACACGGACTCCCTCGAGTTGTCCGCCGTTCAGGATCATGCGGCAGTAGCGGGCGAGGTCGTGGGCGGTGGTGAACAGGCCAGCGTGTCCCGCCTCTCCTCCCATTGCACGGGCGGTTGGGTCATGCACGGCACCCCGGAGGACGTGGCCATCTTCCATGCGGGTGGTGGGTGCGGTACGTGAGATCTTGCTGCTCGCGGGGGAGTAGCCGGTCTCGGTCATCTGGAGGGGGCCGAAGATGGTGGATTGCGCGTAACGGGAGAGTGGCTGGCTGGTCAGCCGTTGGACGATCTCTCCGAGGAGGATGAAGTTGATGTCGCTGTAGGCATAGTCGCAGCCGGCATGGCCGGAAGAGGGCTCGCTCGTGGCGAGGGCAATGCCTGCGGCATAGCCCTGCCAGTCAACCCCCCTGCGGATACCGGGGAGAAGTCCGCTGGTATGCGTGAGCAGGTGGCGGATTGTGATCTCGGGCTTGTTCGGGTCGCCCGTGAACTCTGGAAGATATCTGGTCACCTTGTCTTCAAGGCTGATTCTCCCGTCCTCCACCAGTTTCAGGATACAGGGTGTGGTAGCGACGACCTTGGTAAGGGAAGCCGCATCGAAAATGGTGTCGAGAGTCATGGCCTCTCGCTGAGGAACGGTTGAACGTTTGCCGTAGGCCTTCTTGTAAACCTCACCCTCGTGTTCCAGCCAGAGGACGCCCCCGGGCGTATGCTTGCGCCTGATGGAGGACTCCACCGCGGCGTCCATCCGGGCGAGGACTTCTGTTGCGAAGCCGGCATCCCGGGCCCGCCCGCTGGCGGGGAAGAGAATGGTGAGGCTGGCAAGAAACCAGAGTCTCGCGACGACGGAGTGATACATGGGTTCAGGATCTTGAGAATGGAGCGGGCTCTCTCCTAGCCTGACCGGTTCACCAAGGCGACCAAGAAACAGCGCGGGTGCTCCCGGGCGTCATCACCAGCCGGAGCAGCTGCTTCAGTTGATCCACGGCCGGGCCTGCTTGATGAGAAGGCGCCCTGACTCGGTGATCTTGAATTCCACTTCCATGGCCCAGGTAGAAGAATTGAGCGGGTTGTACCGGGCCCTGAAATGGTCATGGATGACATCCATCTTGGCTTTGAGATCGAGGGCCT
>CAWWCX010000472.1:0-3433 GCA_963935445.1 uncultured Roseibacillus sp. | reverse complement strand
GTCATTCATGTCTGTCTATGTGGAGGATTCAGCCAGGTAGACAGTTTTGACTACAAGCCGCGCCTGCCGGACCTGCATGGCAAGTCCCTGCAGGCAGACGAGAGGCCCGACGTGTTCTTTGGCAAGGTGGGGCTCCTGCGCAAGAGTGACTGGGAGTTCAAGCAGCGGGGAAAAAGTGGCCTCTGGATTTCCGAGCTCTTTCCACATATTGCGACCGTCGCGGACGAGTTGACGATCATCAATTCGATGGTTGCGGAGTCCTCGAGCCATACCCCGGCTACCTTCCAGGAAAGCAGCGGATTCCGCCTCAATGGATTCCCGGTGATGGGTTCGTGGGTTTCCTATGGGCTCGGAAACATGACCGAAGACCTTCCCACCTATGTGGTTCTTCCCGACGCTCGCGGATTGCCGGCAGGATCGACCAGTAACTGGACCAATGGCTTCCTGCCTGCCGTTCACCAGGGAGTGCCTTTCCGGACGAGCGGTGAGGGGGACGCGATCAGCAATCTCTTCCCGGCCCGAAAGATCGAGAAGCAGGTCGACCACGAAAGCCGGATCCTGCTGGAAAAGATGAACCGGCTCCACATGAAGGAGCATGGTGCGGAGGATGTGTTTGCGGCCCGCATGGCGAGCTATGAACTTGCGGCAAACATGCAACTGGCCGTTCCCGAGGTTACGGGGATGGAAGCTGAAAGTGAGGCCACCAGGGAGAT
This sequence comes from uncultured Roseibacillus sp., assembly GCA_963935445.1. Lineage (GTDB taxonomy): Bacteria > Verrucomicrobiota > Verrucomicrobiia > Verrucomicrobiales > Akkermansiaceae > Roseibacillus_B. Next base: position 2,720 of record CAWWCX010000472.1, on the reverse strand, counting down.
GTATGGATTCAATCGGGATGAGACCAAGGATTTCGGGCGCAGTTGCCTCCTGGCGCGGCGTCTCCTCGAACGGGGCGTCCGGCACGTGCAGCTCTTCTCAGGCGGATCCTTCGGGTCTCCCCGCATCAACTGGGACGGACACGAGGACATGCGGCGAAATCACGGAAGGGAGGCTGGGCGGATTGACCAGCCGGTGGCCGCGCTCATCAAGGACCTGCGTCAGCGGGGCATGCTGGATGACACGCTGGTTCTGTTCACCTCCGAATTCGGGCGCACGCCCTTCACGCAGTCCGGTGCGGACCAGGTCGGGACGGGCCGGGATCATAATCACGTGGGCTTCAGCCTCTGGATGGCCGGTGGTGGGCTCAAGCCGGGGATGACCTACGGAGCGACCGACGAGGTGGGCTACAAGTCGGTCGAGAAACCCGTGCCGTGGCATGATTTTCACGCAACGGTGCTGCATCTGCTCGGCATCGATCACGAGAAGCTCAGTTACTATCACAACGGGATCCAGCGTCGCCTTACCAACGTGCACGGGGAATTGCTCAAGGACATCCTCGCATGAGGTTGCTCCGACCCCGTCTGGGCGCGGTGCTCCTCGCACTGGCCGTGATCGGAATTCCTTCCGCTCCTGCGGAGCCGGTGACCTTCCGGGATGGCGGGCGGACGTGGCAGTATGAGAAAGGCCTTATCCACGGGTGGACGATCTATCTTCAGCCCTCGATCGCCCGCGATGTGACCCTCAGGAAAAGGATCGAGGCGCAGATCACGAAGGGACTCGAGAATTTCCTGGGAAAGGTGCCCGACGAAGCGCTGGAATTCCTGCGGACCATTCCCATCTGGGTGAGTAACGAGCCCGGCTATCCGCTACGCGAGGGTGAGAAGGGTGTCATTCCTTTTCACCGGAGTCCCCGGTGGCTTCGCGATCACAAGCTGAATCCTCACATGGCTCCGGGTGTGCATGTCATCAATCCGGAGGCGGTGTTTTTCGAGCACAAGATCCTGGAATGGGGACCGATGACCTTTCTGCATGAACTCGCTCATGCCTACCAGAACGTGAAGCTTACGCTGGGCTACAAGGCCATACCTGCGGCCTACCGGGCCGCGATTCGGGAGGGGCTCTACCTGCAGGTGCCCAGTCGCAGCGACAGGTCCCGCAAGGTCAGGGCCTACGCGGCAACGAATCACGAGGAGTACTTTGCGGAGCTGACTGAGGCATACTTCGGCCATAATGACTGGTTTCCGCATAACCGGGAGGAGCTTCGCGACTACGACCCTCGAGGCTACAGGTTGATCGAGAAGCTCTGGAGCGCAGAAGCCTTCAAGTGAAGGAGCGGCAACGCCCCGCGCGGCAGGGCAGGCCGGAGGGAAAAGCGGGGGTTAGCGCTGGCCGGGAAAAACCCTTAACCCGGCATAAGTGCGCTAACCCCCTTTCATAATCAGCTAGTCCACACCGGGAACTCCTTGCGGATATTCCCTAAAGCTAGCTTGATCAGAATTTCCGGGCTCGGCGGCATCGGTTCTGCCTCCATTGTTCCTGACGAGCAGGAAGAGGGTATGGCGGCTGTCTGGCATGCCGTGTTTGGCGTAAAGATTCATGAGGTAGCTTTGCCTCCCTCAGGGAGCGGGAACAAAAGCGCCGGCACACTCCACCTTCATCAGGAGAGATCCATCCTCCTGAATCTCGAATATATTTCCCCACTGACCATATCGCGTGATCTGACCCTCCTTGTCGGCAACCTGCCACGTCCCGTTGGCGATCAGGAGTGAGTCGGTGAGCTTCCGCATCCGCAGGGTTTTTGCGGACAAGGTTTCCGGGGTGTAGTCATCCGCGGAGAAGTTTTCCGAAATCGCTTCCTCAATGTCGCTTCTCCCGTGCAGGGCCTCGTCCTGGCGAGAGACGATCTGGATGCCGTCTGGTGTGAAGGTGCTCGCAATCAAGGCTGCATCGCCGGTAGTGGCGCCCTTCGTGTAGTTCGTAATAATCCGGTTCATGGCCTCCTCGAATTCAGCGGCATTGCCATAGTCCGTGGCATCGGGGGTCGACACTCTCTCGACGGCAGCGAAATCAATTGGGGCGGCGAGGGAGGACTCCGTGACGTGGGCGGATTCCATCAGGATTTCGATGCCGTCTTTCGTATTCCGCTCGATACTTGCCCACTTGCCGTTGAACCCACCCTCGCCGGCTACGGTGAACGTGCCGTGGGCCATGATGATTCCTCCCTCAAGTTCCACCATATTGCTGATTTCGGAGCTCAGCAGGTTGTCCGGCGAGGTCTTGAATTTCCGCATGCCTTCCCTGAAGGAGGCTGCGATGGCCTTTCGCCCCGCGCTGGGGAGCTGACCATCATTGCTGACCACCCGGACACTGTCCTCGGCGAAGAGCATGGAAAGGCCCTCGGCATCCCCGGCGTTCCAGAGATCAAGAAACTCGTTTGTGGAGTCGTCGAATTTTTCCTTGGTTGATGGCGTAGCGGTTACCTTCTGCTCCTGTTCGCAGGACAGGAGGCAGGCGGCGAGGACAGGCAAGAGGCTAAGGAGACACAGTCTGGTGAGTGTATTCATCGTTTGTGGTGCTCAGGTTGGAGAAAGGAGGGCGGGAGAGGGGTAAAGGGTAGTTGTGGGGCCGTTGCAGCGGGTGAGATGCCCTGTTGCCGGCCGACCAAGCCCAGGGGGGCGCCCCCGGTGTCGACAGGAAGGTTGCTACTGCTATTTCCTGC
>CAWWCX010000471.1:0-3439 GCA_963935445.1 uncultured Roseibacillus sp. | reverse complement strand
GATCTAGTACGGTCTCGTGGGCTCGGAGATGTGTATAAGAGACAGGGGTTATCGCAGTGTCCATGCTTTTGAACCGGCCTTTGGGGTCGGTTCCTTATTTCCGGCCCATGAGTATCGTCAGCAGTTACGCCAGTCCGGAAGCCGCACAGGCCCTCAGAAGGCAGCGGCGCGTGGCCATCGCGACCAGTTGCTTCATTGCCATTCTGGCCGTGGTGCAGGTTGGGGTTATACTCGCCCTCATTCTGCTCCCGGTATTCAAGGTGGAGGTGCCTCCCATCGTGGCTTACTCGGCGGAGAGTCGCGAAGAAGAGGTCCTCGAGCGGCCGGAGGTGACGCCTCAGGTGAAGCGACAGCCTTCGGCCCCGAGTTCGGCGATGGCCAGAGTGGTAGCCGCCAATGTTGCAAGTCCGGTATCCGTCCCGGTTCCGGAAACCCATACGCCGGACCCCTCGGTGGAGTTTGGCGACGGAGACGATTTCGGAGAAGGCTGGGGGGAAGGTTCGGGATCGGGATTCGGGGGAGGGACGAGTTTCTTTGGCCTGGCCTCGCGGGCGGAACGCATCGCCTACGTGATCGACTATTCCGCTTCCATGCGGGGGCAGGGGAGGGAAGAGCTCATGCGCAAGGAATTGACCCGCTCGGTTGATCGGATTGCGCACAAGACGAAGTATGCCCTGATTTTCTTCGCCGGTCCGGCGTGGGTTGCAGGTGACGAGGTGGATTGGACCAAGAACAAGGCAACCGTGATCGGAAAGGGCCGGCGGAAGTACGAGTGGGAGTCGCCCGGGAGCGCTCATCAGTGGGAGCAGGTGGGCAGGAAGCAACCAGTCGAATGGCTTGAGGCGACTGATGGGCAGCTCTCCAAGTCTCGAAAGACGATCAAGGAAACGCGGTTGGTCTGGGGTACGCGCTGGGACAATCCGCTCCAGATGGCTCTCGACATGGATCCGCCGCCCCAGGTTGTCTATTTCATGACCGATGGTGCGGCCAGAGGTTCGGACAAATGGGCCCGGGAGATCGGAGCCCGGGCGAAGAGCCGGGGAATCAAGATAAACTGCGTGGCCATGATGCAGCCCAAGGCACACGATGACATGGATGACCTCGCCAAGCGAACGGGCGGGCATTTCACCATCGTCATGCAGGGTGGGCAGCGGAAGAAGGTCCGCTAGTTTCCTCCGCCCTCCTGCTGGAGTAAATCAGGATAGGTGGCTCTGGCAACCTCGCTGCAGAGTTCTGCAATCTTTCCTGTCTCGGAGGCCTGCAGGCAGTTCCGGGCGAGCTCCGAGCATCTTTCAAAACTCAGGAGACGAACAGCCTGCTTCACGGTGGGTACAAGCGGGGCGCCCACGGAGAGCTCGTCCACACCGAGGCCCACCAGGAGTGGAAGTAAGGAAAGGTCACCAGCCATCTCGCCGCATACTCCGGTCCAGATGCCGTGCTGGTCGGCCCCGTCGACGACGGCCTTGATAAGGCGGATGATCCCGGGATGAGCCGCCCGGTAGAGCTTCGCCACGCGGGGATTCACGCGGTCGACTGCCACGGTATATTGCACGAGGTCATTGGTTCCGATCGAAAGGAAGTCGACCTCGGCCGCAATGTCGGCGGCGACCATGGCTGCGGAGGGAACCTCGATCATTGCTCCCACCGCAATATTCCTGTTGAACTCCACGCCCCGGGAGGCGAGTTCCTCCGCACATTCCGCGAGCAGCTTTTTGGCCATACGGACTTCCCCGATTCCCGAGATGAGCGGGAACATCAGTCCGACCCGGCCCGCTGCGCCCGCCCGCAGAATTGCGCGCAGTTGTTCCTTGAAAAGGTCCTTCCGGTCCAGGGAGAAGCGAATGCCCCGCCAGCCGAGGAAGGGATTAGGTTCCGGTTCGCTCAGGGGTTCGCCCGAAACCTTGTCTCCCCCTGCATCGAGGGTGCGAAAGATGACTTCGCTGGGAGCAACGCGCCCGGCCACCCGTGAGTAAAGACCAGCCTGCTCCTCCTCGCCGGGACACTCGGCGCTCTCCAGAAGAAAAAACTCGGTTCGAAACAGGCCGACTCCCTTGGCACCTGAGCGCTCTACGAGGTCCAGCTCATGCTCAAATTCAATGTTTGCCGACAGGGTAATCACACGGCCGTCGGTAGTGACTGCATCGAGGTCACGCAGCTTGTCGAGCTTGGCCCGGTGCTGCTGGTGGAGCTTTTGGAGTTCCCGGTATCGGGCGATTGTTTCCGGGGTGGGGTTGGAAATGAGCTTGCCCTCGTAGCCGTCGAGGATGCAGGGATCGAGAGCCTGCAGATTGAACACTGCGTTGCGGAGACCGACCACGGCCGGAATCCCAAGGGAGCGGGCCAGGATCGCGGTATGGGAAGTGACGCTCCCCTGTTCGGTTGCAAAGCCCAGCACCTGTTGGCGGTCCATCGCGGCGGTGTCGGATGGTGTCAGGTCATAGGCCACCAGGATGTGTTGATGCTCGGGTGCCTCGGAAGCTGATTCATCGGGCTCACTGTCAAAGTTGCGCAGGACACGCTGGCAGACGTCCTCGATATCGGTGGTGCGGTCGCGGAGGAAAGGATCGGGAATGCGCCGCATCGATTCGAGCTGGTTCTGCATCACCGCATAGAAACAGTATTCGGCGTTCTGCCTGCGCTTTTCGATGGCGGAGGGAACGCCTTCGAGCACGATCGGGTCCTCCAGGACGAGCATATGCGCCTCGAATATCCGGCCTTCCTCGTTGCCGGAGAGTGATTCCATATGCTCACGGAGACCGTCGAGCTGGATGCGCGTGCGCCGGAGGGCCTCTTCGAAGCGCTCTCGCTCGCGGTCCACATTGGCAATGGGGTAGACCTCGGGGGCAGAAAAGCCGCGGGCCACGACATGGACGGGCCCAAAGACAATCCCGCGGGAGACGGGAGTCCCTGAGTAGACTATTTCCTTCCTGGCCTCGCCCATTTAGGGGAGTCTGGAGGGATGCTGAGGTGTGGTCAATGCCTCGGGCCCAAGCCAAACCTTTTACGGAGAGATTATCAGATTTCCTCGAAATTACTCTCTACCAGGGTTCCCAGAGAATTCAGAGCATCTTCAGCATCAGTGCCTTCGGCAATAATTGTGAGAACGGAGCCATGGCCAGCGGCCAGCATCATCAAGCCCATGATGCTCTTGCCATCGACCTCTTCCCCGTCTTTTTCGACCCGGATATCGGACTCAAACTTGCTCGCGGTCTTCACGAATTGGGCCGCAGGGCGGGCGTGAATCCCGAGTTTGTTGGATATGGTCAGTTGCTTGCTGGGCATAGCCGGCATCTTGGCGGGCCGACTCTAGGCGGCAGGTTGGCCGGGAGGGAAGGGAAAATTCCCCCTTGGACCTTAAGAAACTGTCTTCTCCCCCGGAGGAAGGGGATTCCGGGGGGGCTGGCCGGTCCGGAAGCTGTCTCTTATACACATCTGACGC
>CAWWCX010000470.1:0-3441 GCA_963935445.1 uncultured Roseibacillus sp. | reverse complement strand
AGCGGCTGGCGGAGGTGGTATACGAACTCGACGCCGGGTAGTAGCCGGGTAGTAGGGGGGCAGTCGCGGCTTTCCGGTGAGCCGGGATCAGGCGAGGAGTGGCTTGACGACTTCGCCGTGGACGTCGGTGAGGCGATGATTGCGGCCCTGGAACCGGTGCGTGAGTCGGAGGTGGTCGATTCCCAGAAGGTGCAGGATGGTGGCATTCAGGTCGTGGACGTGGACGGGGTTTTCAGACACGTTATAGCTGAAGTCGTCGGTTGCGCCATATGTGGTGCCGGCGGCCACGCCTCCTCCAGCCAACCACATGGTGAAACAGCGAGGGTGATGGTCCCGGCCGTAATTCTCCCTCGTCAACTTGCCCTGGCAGTAGATCGTACGCCCGAATTCCCCACCCCAGATGACGAGGGTGTCATCCAGCATTCCCCGCTCTTCCAGGTCGATAATGAGACCCGCAGTGGCCTGATCGGTATCCTCGCACTGCCTCCGGTGAAGACGGGGAAGGTTTTCGTGCTGGTCCCAGCCCCGATGGAAGAGCTGCACGAACCGTACGCCCCGCTCGACGAGGCGCCGGGCCTGCAGGCAGTGGGCCGCATAGGTACCGCGTTGACGGGCGGCTTCCCCATAGAGTTTCCAGGTCCGCTCGGGCTCGTCGCTGGTAGTGGTAATTTCGGGAACCGATTCCTGCATGCGAAAGGCGAGTTCATATTGCGTAATGCGCGTCTGGAGCTCGGGGTCCGGGGACTGTTCGCTGCGTAGATGATTGAGCTTGGAAAGGTCGTTGAGAATGCGGCGCCGGGTGGTCCGCGACATGCCGGGTGGATCGTTGAGATAGAGGACCGGGGATCCCGATCCGCGCAGGCGCACGCCCTGATGCTCGGTAGGGAGAAATCCGCTCCCCCAGAGGCGTTTGTAGAGTGGCTGCCCGTTGTTGATTGTGGCAGATGTCATCACCACGAAGGCCGGGAGGTTTTCGTTGAGTGATCCGAGTCCGTAGGAAAGCCAGGCCCCAAGGCTGGGTCGGCCCGAGCGCTCCGATCCGGTCTGGAGGAAGGTGATCGCGGGATCATGGTTGATGGCATCGGTGTGCATCGACTTGACGAAGCAGAGACGATCCGCAATGGCTGCGGTGTGGGGCATGAGTTCGCTGACCCACGCTCCGGACTGGCCGTGCTGCCGGAAATCGAAAGCGGGTGGCGCGACCGGAAAGCGTTTCTGACCGGAGGTCATGGTGGTCAGGCGCTGTCCCTTGATGACTGATGCGGGAAGTTCCTCGTCGAAGCGTTCGGTCAGCCCGGGCTTGTGGTCGAACAGGTCCATCTGGGATGGCCCGCCCGACTGGCAGAGGTAGATCACTCGCTTCGCCCGGGCTGGGAAGTGGGGAAGAGGAGGTGTTGCGCTGGCCGCGGCGACCTCTTCTCTGAACAAGCTGGCGAGGGCCGCGGAACCGAGCGCGATCCCGGAGCGCTGGAAAAAGAGGCGGCGAGTAAAGGGGTCGAAATTCATTTCGCTACGGCCGGGTGATGGTTTCGTGGAGATTCAACAGGGTATTGGCGAGGGCGGTGTAGGCCGCAAGTTCGCTGGCAGGTAACTGCGGAGGAGGTGCTGATTCGCCTACCTGCAGCAGTTGAAGGGCGGCGGCCCTGTCTTCTCGATAGGTTTTGAGGTGAACCTGCAGGGCTTCCCGGAGGAGAGTGCTCTCCGACTCCGCAGGTGAGCGTCCGGTGAGGAGTCGGAACGCGAAGCGCAGACGGGCCTCCGGGTCGTTTCCGCCTTCGCTGATCATGCGGGCAGCCAGTCCGCGGGCTGCCTCCACGAAGGTGACGTCGTTCATGAGGGCGAGGGCCTGGAGCGGGGTATTGGTGCGTTCGCGTCTGGTGGTGCAAGCCTCCCTCGTGGCGCCGTCAAAAATCTGCAGTGCAGGTGGAGGGATGGCCCGGCGCCAGAAGGTGTAGAGGCTGCGGCGATAGAGGGCTTCCCCCGTATCCTGCTGATAGCCCTTCTCGTAGGCGGTAGTGGTTGGGCCTGCGATCTCGTTCCAGAGGTTGGCCGGTTGGTAGGGCTTGACCGAAGGACCCCCGATGCGCTCCACCAGCAATCCGCTGACGAAGAGAGCCTGGTCCCGAATGACCTCCCCGGTTAGCCGCAGGCGTGGGGAGTGGGAGAGAAGCTGGTTTCGAGGGTCTATCCTGAGGGCTCGCGGGGATGGACGCGTAGTCTGACGATACGTTGCACTGGTGACAATGAGCCGGGTGAGAGCCTTGGTGTCCCACTTGAGCCGGATCAACTCGGTGGCAAGCCAGTCGAGCAAGTCCGGGTGACTGGGAAAAGTTCCCTGTGCCCCGAAGTCCTCCGCGGTCTCAACGAGGCCGGTTCCAAAGTAGTGTTGCCAGATGCGGTTGACGGTCACCCGGGCGGTGAGCGGATGGTGGGGATCGAGAAGCCAGCGGGCGAGGGAGAGGCGGTCATGCTCGGAGTTGCTCTGCATCGGCGGCAGGCTGGCGGGAACCCCGGGAAGGACTTTGTCCCGGGGCTGGTCGTACTGACCCCGGGCGAGGAGGAAGGTGTCCCTTTTCTGGGAGTCCTCCATGACCATGGTTGCCGGGGTGAGGTCCAGGATCTGCTGCCGTTCCCGCTCCAGTTCATTGCGCTTTTCGCCCCGGGATTCCTGGATCCGGCCGTTAAGGGTTTCTATCCGGGCCTGGTTGCGGCGGGTCGGGACCTTGATGAACGGCTTGGCGTTGCGGCGATAATTGCCGGGCTCCGGAGTCTGATTGAAGAAGGCGAAGAGCGAGAAGAATTCCCGTTGGGAGATCGGGTCGTATTTGTGATCATGGCAGCGGGCGCAGCCGGTGGTGAGCCCCATCCAGACGGTCGAGACGGTTTCCACGCGATCTACGATATACTCGACCCTGAATTCCTCGGCGATCGAGCCCCCCTCGCCATTGACGCGGTTGTTTCGGAGGAAACCGGTGGCGAGTCGTTGCTCGGGGGTTGCCTCCTGGAGGAGGTCTCCCGCCAGCTGTTCGGTGGTGAACTGATCGAAAGGCATGTTGTCGTTGAGGACGTTGATCAGCCATTCCCGCCAGCGCCACATGGTCCGTGGTTCGTCATCTTGATATCCGTCGGTATCCGCATAGCGGGCAAGGTCCATCCAATGGACGGCCATGTGCTCGCCGTAGCGGGAAGAGGCGAGAAGCCGGTCCACAGCCTTTCCGTATGCGCCGGGGGAGGTGTCGGCGAGGAATGCATCCAGCTCTTCCAGGGTGGGAGGGAGGCCGGTGAGGTCGAGGGTCACCCGGCGCAGCAGAGAGGACTTGTCAGCAGACGGAGAGGGAGTGAGACCGGAGTCCTGCAGGCGCCGGAGGATGTAGTGATCAAGCGGATTAAGGGCTGTCTCTTATACACATCTGACGCTGACGACGATATGCAGTGTGTAGA
>CAWWCX010000469.1:0-3441 GCA_963935445.1 uncultured Roseibacillus sp. | reverse complement strand
GCCAACGCTCACTTCGCAAATGAAGGTCACGACTACGGCCTCTCCAAGCGAATGGCCGCCTACCCCTTTCTCGCACGCCACCTCGACCTCGACCTCCAGCGCGTGATCGGCAAGGATGGAAAAATCGACGAGTCCTTCGTGGTCGGAGAGACCGAAGAGCAGATGATGGTTTTCAACGGAAAATATCCGGAAAATGCGGTCAAGCCCAACACCCCTCTGCCATAAGCGGCCCTCTCCCCGGGTCTCTCGAGAGAAGAGTTCCCGAGCTTCACAGGGGATCATGCATTCGGATGGCGTGGCACTCCATGCTTGAACCCTCCCCCTCCTGCTCCTTCACTCCCGAACGATGAAGACGCACCTGACCTCCACCCTCGCGACCTTCCTTGCCCTGGCCCAGTTCTCCTCCGCCGAGTGGGAGTTTTTTGCCATGGACACCGGCACCCGGGACGGCCAGGTCAGGTCCTACGAGCAGCAGGCCGCTCTGGTAAAGGAGCTCGGCTTCACGGGAATCGGATATACCGGGGCGGGGCGCGTTCCCGAAATGCTCGCTGCCGTCGACAGGCACGAGATCAAGTTTCACCCGGTCTACAACGGAATCGAAGTGCGCGACAACGGTGTCACCCATGACCCGAATCTCGAGAAGGCCATCACCCAGCTTGCCGACCGCCAGGCGATCGTATGGCTCTACGTCGGGGGGCGGCGTCCCGGCGACCCTTCCAAGACCGATGCTCCGGTCATCGCCAAGTTGCAGAGCCTTGCCGACCACGCTGCCAAGTCCAACGTCCGCCTCGCCCTCTACCCACACGCCGGTGCCTATGCTGACCGGGTGCAGGACTGTGTCCGCCTCGTCAAGGCTGCCGCCCGCAGGAACCTTGGAGTGACGTTTAATCTCTGCCACTTCCTGAAGGTCGACGGCAAGGACCTCGGAAAACGACTCGAGGAAGCTGCTCCTCACCTCTTCGTCGTGACCATCAACGGTGCCGACAAGGACGGGAAGGGATGGAATACACTTATCCAACCGCTCGATACCGGAAGCTACGATGTCCTGCCTGTCCTGAGTAAATTACAGGACCTCGAGTGGAGCGGGCCCATTGGCCTGCAGCACTACGGCATTCGCGGAAGCGCACGCGAAAACTTGGAACGCTCGATGAAGGGCTGGAAGAAACTGCTCGCCCGCCTCAGCGAGAAGTAACCCTCGCCTCCCATCCCGGCCTCGGGGAAGACCGGAGTGCCCCTCGCCGGGCAGCGATGACTTGACTCCAACTCTGCGGGAGCGAGGCTCAACCAGATGGTATCCTGCGATTTCAGCCAGCCCGGAAGCTATCCCCGGAGTCCCCGCGAGACGCTGGGGCACTACGTCATCGCAGCCCGCACCCTCGACAAGTGTCGCGCCGCCCTCGCAGGCACTCTCGGGGACTACAAATTCGATTGCCCGCTCGACAATTTCTTCTTCGACTTCGCGGGCCTTTCTGCGGAGGCCTTCAGAGAGTTCGTGGCATCCGGGGCCGACGATGAGGCGGTTGCAGCCTGGATCGGGGAGCAGGGCGCCGGGCATACGCAGCAGGAAATCATACGGTGGAACAACGAGATGCGCGGCAAGCGCATTTGCGACTTGCCCATCGAACTGCAGGTCTTTCTCGAGGGATATGTTCCGGAATTCATCCCCCCGAACAGGCCGGTCTACGTCTGGTTCGACGTCTACGACCTGGAAGAGGGAAGATTCTGATCCCGGCGCCCCCCGGGAGCCAACCTCCCACCCGTCCACTCCAGATCAAGCCGTATCTCCACGCCCCAATCCTCCACGTGACCTCTCTTTTGGGGAATCTCCTCCCCGGAAGCGGACGGTTGAGCTTTCCTGTCCTCTCGTTTCTCGGGTCCAGCCTTCTCAGCCCCCTCCTGCACGCCGGGACGCAGCACTGGGCCTTCCTGCCTCCGGGGAAAAATGCGGTCCCGGCCGGCGCCCATCCCATCGATCACTTCGTTCGCCTGCAACTTGCCCGGAAAGGGCTCCACCCCGGCCCCCGCGCGCCAAGACACACCCTCATCCGCCGACTCAGCTTCGATCTGCGCGGGCTGCCCCCTACGCCGGGGGAAGTAGAACAATTTCTCGCCGACCATTCCCCCGAGGCCTGGAGCAGGCTGGTGGACCGCTTTCTCGCTTCCCCCCACTTCGGCGAACGCCTCGCCCAGAACTGGCTCGACCTCGCCCGCTACGCGGACACTTCAGGCTATGCCGCGGACCGCACCCGCAACATGTGGGTCTACCGAGACTGGGTGATCAACGCCATTAACGCCGACAAGGGGTTCGACCAGTTCACGATCGAGCAGATCGCCGGAGACCTCCTTCCCGGCGGGGGGCTCGATGAGAAGATTGCGACCGGCTTCCACCGCAATGCCATGCAGGCGAAGGGAAACAATCCCCGCAAGGAGGAGTTCCGGGTCAAAACCGTGGTCGACCGCCTCAAAACGACCGGGCGCACCTGGCTGGGGCTCACCCTCGAGTGCGCGGAATGTCACGACCACAAACACGACCCTATCAGCCAAAAGGAATACTATCAGCTCTTTGCGCTCTTCAACAATGTTCCCCACCTCGGGAAAGGCTACAACACCCACGGACCCCTTGTGGACTACACCCCCCGGGCCGACCCCGTGAAGCACAGGGCCTTGGAGAAGAGGATTGCCGTCCTGCGCGAGCAGATCCCGATGCCCCGCTCTCCCGAGAACAGCAGCCTTCAAGGCTCATGGAAGAATGGAGAGCTGGAAAGAGATGCCGGGAAGTTCTCTCTCACCGGCGACCTCACCATCACCGCCATGATCCGGACGCGGGAAAAGGTCGCCGACATCGCATCCAAATACGACTGGAAGGGAAAGCAACGCAGCTACGTCTTCGGAATCGGGGGGGAGGACGACAAAAAAGGCGTTCCGGGGACCCTTTTTGCCTGGATTTCCTCAAGGACCGATCCCTGGGCCGGAGTCGAGATCTACGGCAGCATCCCTGTCAACGACGGCAGGGAGCATCATGTCGCGCTCGTCTTTGAGGCCGGCAAGGCCGTGCGCCTCTTCGTCGACGGCATAGAAGACTCGGCCGCCCAAAAAATCGGAACGATCCCAGCCTCGATCGCGGTAAGTAATCGCCCTCTCTCCATAGGAGCAGGCTACCGGAACTCCTCCAGACCGGAGGCCTTCCGTTTCCGGGGAGAACTCCGTGACGTACGCCTCTACGACAAGGCCTTGCCTGATCCCGGGCAGCTCGGCGAGGCGCAGGCCGAGATCCAGAGACTCCAGCGCGAAGTGGCCTCCCTCCAGCGCAAACCGATCAGGATCCACGTCATGGACGAGCTGCCTGACCCCCGGGAGACCCATGTCCACATTCGCGGGAATTTCAAGGACAAGGGAGCTGTCTCTTATACACATCTCCGAGCCCACGAGACCGTACTAGAT
>CAWWCX010000468.1:0-3453 GCA_963935445.1 uncultured Roseibacillus sp. | reverse complement strand
CTTCCCATCACCCGTCAGGTTGCTCAGGCCCACGAGAAAGCGCATGAGGTTACCCTGATAGGCGAGGTTGGAGGAAATGACCGGCTGAAAGGGCTGTTTCGATCTCGGCCCGGCCCCCCCCAAACGGTGCACATACATCATCTCGGGGGCCTTCAGGGTGCTCACCTCGAGCGCATCCACAAAGAGCGGCGTGTGCTCCTCGCCGTAGGTGTCACGACCGTGCACAAGCGTGGTCTCCGCATACCGCACCAGCGCCGCCATCCTGGCCTCGTCGCTGACGCCGGCCGGCGCTGAATCGGGGAGAGCGAAATTGATCAGCAATCCCATGCCCGCAGCGGGCAGAACTCGGAGAGGTGACATACGTCTCCGGATGCAACCGCTCCCGGAGAGGGTAGTCAATCACATGTTCAGGAGCGCGATCGTGGCCCATGCACGCTTCACTTGCACTCGCGCCCTTCCCGTGCAGCATCTCGGCACTCCATGAAAGCGCCCTGCCTTTCGTTCCTCCCAATCCTCTTCCTCTGTGCGACGGGAAACGCCGAGCCTGCCAACCGCACGGTTGATAAAGAGCCCTCCCTTTTGCCACTCTCCCCCGAGGAGTCCATGAAGCGCATTGTGCTTCCCCCGGGGTTCCGGCTTGAGCTGGTTCTTTCCGAACCGATCATCCGGGAGCCGGTGGCCCTGACCTGGGACGGAAACGGCCGCCTCTACGTGGTCGAGATGCGTGGCTACATGCAGGACATCGACGGAAGCGGAGCGCGCGATCCGGTCGGGCGTATCTCCCTGCACGAGGATACCGACGGCGACGGCAGGCTAGACAAGCACACCGTCTACATGGACAAGCTGGTTGAACCGCGGGCCATCCTCGCCGTCGATGACGGCCTCCTCGTCGGTGAACCCCCGGATCTCTGGTACTGCCGTGACCTCGACGGCAATGGGGTGGCCGACAGCAAAGTGCGTGTCTACGACCGGTTCTCGATGCGCACCAGCAATGTCGAGCACAAGGCCAATGGCCTGCTCTGGGGAATCGACAACTGGATTCAAACTTCCCAGCACGGCCGGCGCTATCAGCTCATCCAGCGCAAGCTCCACACCGATTCGGTTATGGTCGCCGGGCAGTGGGGCCTGACTCAGAACAATCACGGCAGGCTCCTCTTCACCACCAATCCAATTCCCGCCATTGGTCTCTTTGTCCCTCCACACTATCATCATCCTGATCCGGACCGGCAGATTCGACGTGGCCCCATGGCGGCCGCCGTGCGGGGAATGGGCGACTATTTCAGCGTGTGGCCCGGGATGGTAACGACTGACCTGCAGGCTGGCCCGGGCATGGCCCGCAAGGACGACGGCTCGCTCAAGGTGTTTACGGCGGCCTGCGGACAGACCTTCTTCCGGGGTGACCGCCTCGGAGAGAATATTTCCGGAGACTACTTCGTGTGCGAGCCAGTCGGCCGCCTCGTCCGCCGATCCAAGGTCCACTACGCCGACTCCGGGCACATCGAGCTCACCAACACGCAGGAGCAAGACCTCGGTGAGTTCATCACTTCCAGCGATGGAAACTTCCGTCCCGTCAATCTCTACACCGGACCGGATGGATGCCTCTACCTTGTCGACATGTACCATGGGATCATCCAGGAAAAGGCTTACATCAACGACTATCTGCGCGAACAAATCCTCAAGGCCGGTTACGAAAAAAGCATCGGACGGGGCAGGATCTACCGAATCACCCGGGAAGGGGTGAAACGCGCCCCCCTCCCCAGGCTCCTCGAAGCGAGCCCCGGCGAACTGGTGAACGCCCTTGCCCATCCGAACGGCTGGTGGCGCGATACCTCCCAGAGTCTCCTCGTCACGCGCCAGCTCGAGACCGTCGCCCCCGATCTGAGGGCGATGGCCACGACACATGACAACCCACTCGCCCGCCTCCACGCCCTCTGGGCCCTGGACGGACTGGGCAAGCTCGACCGCGCCACAAGCTTCGCCGGACTCAGGGACAAGGACTCTCGGGTCCGCGCAGCGGCAGTCCGGACCTTGGAGCACGCCCTCGAAAAAAAAGCTCTACCCGCTGACTACGCACAGCTCCTGCCCCTCGTCGACGACCCAAGCACACAGGTTGTCGCTCA
This sequence comes from uncultured Roseibacillus sp., assembly GCA_963935445.1. Lineage (GTDB taxonomy): Bacteria > Verrucomicrobiota > Verrucomicrobiia > Verrucomicrobiales > Akkermansiaceae > Roseibacillus_B. The sequence continues at coordinate 1,333 of CAWWCX010000468.1, read as the reverse complement.
ACTCGTTCTCACCGCGAGCCAGGCAGACACCGAGGCGAGCCGGGATCTCATCGCAAGGTGCATTGCGAAACATCCGATGAACGAATGGATCCTCAATGCCGTGGCTGCCGCCGCCCCTCGCCACCGCCTGGTGGAACTGCTCCCCACCATTCTCGCTCACCCCGCGTTTCAAGGAAGTTCGCCAACCGGGGAGGCAGGCGTTCAGCTCGAACGATGGCTGAATTACTGCGTCGCGGGCACGGTCGCGGGAAGAAACACCCGGGCCTTCGAAAAGCTTCTTGATCTCATTGCCGCGATGGAGGCCTCCCGGGCACAGGCCATGCTGCAGGTGATCGAAAAATCGGTTCCACGCAAGGAGCGGCCCCCGAACGCCAGGCCGTTGCGCTTTTCCTCCAAACCGGAAAGCATAACAACCTTGGAGCAACGCCCGGAGGCACCCGTTCGTGAGCGCCTCGACGCCATCTCGTTTCTATTTACCTGGCCCGGCCTGTCCAGCTTCCAGGAACCGGACGAAAAGGCCCCCGCCCTCAATCGGGAGGAGCTCGCTCTCTTTCAGAAAGGACAAGCCATTTACCGCGAGCTCTGCACCACCTGTCACGCGCCCGATGGGAACGGCTTGAAAGGACCGGACGGAGTTACCCTGCTTGCTCCGCCCCTTCCCGGCTCTCCACGGCTCGAAGAGAACCGCGAGGCCGCCATCCAGATCATGCTCCACGGAATGACCGGTGAGCTGGACGGCAAAACATACGAGGGACTGATGGCCCCCTTCGGAGCATCAAACGATGATGCCTGGGTCGCTGCCGTTCTTACCTACGTGCGCCGTGAGTGGGGCAATTCGGGCTCTCCCGTCAGAGCCTCGCACGTTGCGGAGCTCCGGAAGAAATTCAGGGACCGGAAACAGCCGTGGACCCAGCAGGAGCTGAACTGGAAGTCGCCATCCCCCCGCAAATGAGTCCGAAAAACGCTCTCCCTCATCCAGCGCCAGCCGGTTTTTCTTCACGGCTCTGCCGCAGGCATCTCCCTTCCTCAACCCCATCTGTCGGATACAGCCACGGAATGAATTTCCTCTTGGGCTCACCCGGAATCCGTTCCAGATTTTGCACAGAGTTCTTCTCCATCATGCATCGGTTTTTCCTCCTCACCCTGATCACCACACTCTGCCCCGCCTTCACCACATCGGCCGAGGACTGGGCCCCCGGAAAGCCCTCCCGGAGCGTGCCTCCTGAAATGCTCAAGGTCTCCCCATCCCTGGAGGTAACCGTCTGGGCCAGCACGCCACAGTTCTATAATCCAACCAACATGGATATCGACCATGCGGGTCGCATCTGGGTGG
>CAWWCX010000467.1:0-3455 GCA_963935445.1 uncultured Roseibacillus sp. | reverse complement strand
ACACACTGCATATCGTCGGCAGCGTCAGATGTGTATAAGAGACAGTTGGCACTCCTCCCAGCCCCCCTCCTCCTGACATCGAACCAATCGAACCTGACACCCGCGGCGTGACCACCATCCGGGAGCAGATGGTCAAGCATCGGGAAAATGCCACCTGCTTCGAATGCCACCGCCGGATTGACCCGCTCGGTCTCGCGATGGAGCACTACGACTTCCTTGGCCGCTGGCGGGACCGTTATGGCAAGCGATTACCCATTGATGCTTCCGGAAAAATGCCTGACGGAACTGTTCTCAATGGGCCTGACGGGATCCGGAATTACCTCCGGAAAAAACCGGAACAGTTTACCCGCTGCCTGACCGAAAAGCTCCTCGTCTACGCCCTGGGTCGCAGGATCAGTTTCACGGATCGCGACGATATTGACCGGATTGTCGCGGAGATGCCCGAGCACCGCCATGGCCTGCGCGAACTGGTTCAAAAAATCGTGGCCAGCGAACCGTTTCACTCGAAATGAAAAAGCTGGTTCTGTTCCTCTCGACGATTGCCCTGCTCCACGTTCACGCCGCTGAACGCCCCAACATCATCCTGGTCATGGTCGACGACATGGGCCGGGACTGGGTCAGTTGCTACGGGGCCACGCATTCCACTCCGAACATCGACCGGTTAGCGGAGCAGGGCGTTCGCTACGAAACTGCCTGGTGCACTCCCATCTGCACCCCCACCCGCGTTACCCTCCTGACCGGCCAATACCCCTTTCATCATGGATGGATCCAGCACTATGATGTCCCCCGCTGGGGAGGAGCTGGATTACGGGCAGATCGCTTTACAACCTTTGCCCGGCTGTTGCGCGAGGCAGGGTACTCCACCGCTATCGGCGGCAAGTGGCAGATTAACCACCTCGGCAAGGAGCCCGACGCACTGGAAAAGCATGGATTTGAGGAACACTGCGTCTGGCCCGGAGTCGAAGATGGCCAACCAGAAACCCAGGAGCGTTTCTGGAATGGACTGGTGGTTACCAACGGTAAACGCAGCAGGGTTCCCTACGGTCCTGATACGATTAACCGCTTCCTGATCGATTTTGTCAGGCGCCACAAGGACAGCCCCTTCCTGCTTTACTATCCGATGCTCCTTACCCATGGGCCTCATACCACCACCCCATTGAACAAGGCGAAGGCCCCGGAAGGCAAACCGGCATTGTATGCAGGCAATGTCACCTACATGGATCACCTCGTTGGAAAACTTGTTCGCACGGTTGATGACCTGGGACTCAGAGAGCGGACCATCATTATATTTACGGGAGACAACGGCTCTGCTTCACCGGGCACCCTTGATGGAGAACCATATCCCAAGGGCAAGGGCCGCCAGGCAGACTGGGGGGCGCATGTCCCATTCATTGTCCGGGCCCCGTTTCTGAGCAAGGGCGGGATCGTTTCACGGGATCTGATTGATTTTACCGATCTCTACCCGACCTTTCTTGAGCTCGCCGGGATAGATCCCCCGAAAGCGATCAAGCTGGATGGAAAATCCTTTCTCCCCGGGTTGCGTGGCGATGAGGATCCCTTCAAGAAGCGCAGCTGGATTTATTCGCAGATCGGAGACTTCCGGATGATCCGGGATTGGACCCATCTCCTCGACAGCAAGGGCGCCTTTCATAATCTGCTCAAGGATCCACGCCAGGAGCAGGAAGTAAGCCCCCTGGACAAGATTGCTCCCGGCAGACGCCAGCGTCTGCAGATGATCCTTGATAGATTCCCCGGCAATGCCCCTGCCCCATTTCCGGAATTCAAGGACCGCCACCCGTAAACACCTCCCCTACTCCCCGCACGGTCGACGGGTCCCAGTTTCAAGATAGAGAAGTGCCTTTTGGTAACTCGCTCCCGTCAGAAAGTGGTCCAGGTTCCCGTCAATCTCACTCCGGTGTGCTTCATGCCAGGAAACGATTGCTTCGCTCACCTTCTTGAGGGCTTCAAGATGCGCCTCAGGATCCCGGTCACGAAATTCATGATCCGCAATCACCTCAACCCGGTCTTCGAGGAGCTTTACCAAATCAGGGAAGTTAACAGGCACGCCTGAGCCTCCTTTCAAAACAAGCCTGCGACAACTGAATTCCTGAGCAAGGGCGGAGGTTACAAATGAAACCAGCGGACGCCACTATGACCCTGGAACCGGGCGTCCAAGGCACCACAGCACGGCGTTCTGGTAGAGCCGTTGGACGTTGTGATCTGCAAAGCTCCCGCGAGCCCCAATAGTGGTGACGAGGGCACGGCGTCCCGGCTTGGTATCGATCGTCCAGACAAGGGGGTGAGGACTGCCAGCAAGGCGTTCCTGGTCTTCTGCTGACAGGACCATGGCATGGTTGTGACCTCCGACCTCCTTAAAGGTCGCGCGTTGGCGCCCCTTCAGACCTTGCCCGATCATCAGGGGCGTACACTGGATCGCCAGAGGGTTGACTGCGTAGTGAAAGTCGGGAGTCCAGAAACGGGGCTCGATCCCCCTCATCACGGGATGCCCCGCCGCCATCACGTAGTTGACCTGGCTGGAATCATGACCGTGATGCCCTCGGTAGGGTGTTCCAAAGTGGCGGGCCGGGAAGGCCCTGTTCTCAGCTGCCAGGCTGGAGTCCCTGGGAAAATCGAAGAGATGGGTTGTCGTCCGAACGGCGATGAACGGCTTCTCCCCGAGATGCTGATCAAGTGCCTTGTACTGGGATTCCTCGAGATTTACGAACCGCAGCGACAGAATCAGGAGGTCGGCACCCGGAAGGTGCCTGCCAAGGTCCGGGAAGCGGTGGGGATTGACCCCCCGGTTTAGTTCAAGATGAGTGATCCCGAGTCGGTGTTCTTTTTCCAGCTTCTTCCCGAGCTCGCCCAGAGACGCGCGGGTGCCATATTCAGGTTCGCCGGTGAGGATGAGGACTTCGTTGTTACCCTTGCTGGGAAGTGAAGACACCCGTGGTTCGCCAACGATCAGCGTTCCCTGCATGATGCGCCAGTGGCCGGGCACCGTGCACAGGAAGGGATAGGATCCGGGCTCTCCCGGGGCAAGAAAGCGGAGCACCACCTCCTGGTAGGGGTTGGCCATCGGGGTGGCATGAAGAACTTCGGGGAGCTCTGGAATCCAATCACGATCAATGGCACCGGGCTTCGCCACGCTGTTGTCGACCGCGAGTCCGACTTTCTCCAGTGAGCCGGGGGCACACAGGACGAGGTTGTGCTGGATGGCATCAGGGTTGTCCAGCCGGAGTTCCACCGGAGTGTTCGCCGGGACGCGGATGGAAGTTTGATCAAAGCGCAGTTGATCGGGGACCGTGGCGATCTTCACCGGCACCAATTGCAGAGAGTCAATCCGGGAAACCGCATCAGGAACTTGGCGGATCGTAGCGATGGCGGTGAGCAACTCGGAAACGAGCTTGAAGGAAGCCGAGCCCCGTTTTTCCACGGGGAGGGCCTCCAGGGCG
>CAWWCX010000466.1:0-3459 GCA_963935445.1 uncultured Roseibacillus sp. | reverse complement strand
CAGGCTCAGGCTCAGGCTCAGGAGCAGGAGCAGGAGCAGGAGCAGGAGCAGGAGCAGGAGCAGGAGCTTCGTTGTCCTCGGTTGGTGGGGTATTTGTGGAATCCGGCGCGGTGGGGGGAAGAAGGGGCGCCTTGACCGGTGGCGCGAGGGGATTCGGGCTGGGCGTGATTGGAGCGGGAGGTGCTTCGTCTTCAGGGTCCGGCTTCGTGGGGTCCTCCGGGTAGGCGGACTTGAAGTTACCCTCCAGAATGACCGATACCGGGTAACGGTCCTGCTTGATCCCAACGGACTGGAAATTGGAGGTGATCTCTTCCGGTCCGGAGCCTTGGGCGAGGAGCATGCGGGCGGTGTCGCCGGGGACAGCCTTCGCCCTGTTGGACGTGCTCACGAGCGTCTGCATCCTCAACCCCCCCGTGGGCTTGCCGACGATGGGCGACGGGTCGACCATCTGGAGGGAGGAAAGATCGCGGGTCACTGGATGGTTGTCCGTCAGGGACTCTTTCTCGAACTTGGCCATGAGACCATTGCCGCGGAAGAGTGGCTGGGTGATCATCTGCTGGTCCCGTCGGCTCGGGATCTGGCTGAGGAGGCGGCTCAGGCGAAATTCACGCTGGATCATCTGGTTGACCGGCCGTTCAAACGTGACAGGGCGGGAGTATTGGGGGTCGTAGAGGAGGGGTTCCACGTCCACCAGTCGGCCATCCTTCTCTTCCTTGGTGCCCAAGCCAACTCCCCAAGCGGCAGTGAGGTCGTCGAGGCCGGACCGGTAGTGTTCCCATCCGCTTGTCGTGAAGAGGTTATACAGGTCCTTGTACCATTGGGGGTGCCGGTCCTGCGGAGCGAAAGGTAGCGGGGTGGAGTAGATATCGAAAAACCGTGACACGAAGTGCTGATTGTCGATGAAGGCAATGGCCTTGCCGCCATTCACGAGATACTGGTCAATGGCATACTGGGTGTCCGTGGAGATGAGCTCCAGGGTGGTGTTGCCCATGGGGGGCATCCCGGGTTGCGGGGATTGTGGGCGGTTGATCTTGACCGGATGGACAATGAGAAGGAGGTCGATGTCCGCAAAGGGGTGGTCCGCGTCACCGGGTTTCATGGGGCCGACATCAAAGGGAATGTTGACGATTTCGAACTCGCGCGCGAGGTTGCGGTAGATCACGGAAGGGGGACGCCCGGGTCCGCCCATCATTCCGGGGGAGCCCCCGAGGGCCATTTCGGTTCCCTCCAGCAGGCCGATCTTGCGTTTTGACTTACGGGTGACAGCGCTGATCGCGCTGGAGAGTTGGTACTCGAGCTTTTTCTCGAGCGCCGGGTCGAGAAAGGGAATCGTTTCAATTTTCCCCAGGCTGCTCACCGAGAGTCCGAAGTAGTAGGGCTGGCTGGCGCGCTGGTTGTAATCGTAGTCGTCCAGATTGGCGCTCTGGGGCATGTCCATGCGCGGATCGCGCTGCTGGATGCCGTCGAGTTCTGCCGCGTCCTGTGCCTCGGAATTGGGCACCGGGGTGAAGGTCTGCACCACGATCGACTCGGTGGAGGCCTTGGAATATTCCTCAAGGAGGTCCTTCACCCGCTTCGAGTAGTCGACGTATTGCTTGGGGAGTTGGACGTCCTCCGGGTCGCTCATGTAGAAGCGGATGGTGACCGGGCGCCCGGACTCCCCGGCTTTCTTGATGATGGAGAGGGTCCCGTCGGTGAGGGTGTAGACATTGTTCTCGGTGGCATCCCAGCGGGCGGTTGCCGCGCGGTTCACGATGACGTTGAGGGAGGCGAAGAGGATGCCGAGGAGGAGGACGACTCCCAGGGGTTGCAAGCGATTCAGTGCTTTCATGACAACAGAGATTCTCGGTCTGGGGTTAGGCTCTCTTGTTCTGGAGGACGGTGTTGGTAATGAAGAGGCAGAGCGCTATGGCGCTCACGAAGTAGAAGAGATAGCGCAGTTCGATGAGGCCCTTGGAGAAATCCACGAAGGCCGGCATGACGCTGACCGAGGCGAGGAGCTCGCCCACGAAGGTCAGGAAGCGGACGCCACTGTCAGAAAAGAAGTTCTGCACCGGGTCAAATCCAATGATGCAGAGGAGGAGACAGATCGGTATCGATACTGCCACGCAGATGACCTGGCTCCGGGTGAGGGCTGAAACGGCGAGGGTGACCGCGATGAAGGTTCCTCCGACAAGGAGGCTGCCGATGTAGCCAGATATGATCGGGCCGTGGTCAGGATCCCCCAGGCTGGAGACCGTGATCCAGACCGAGATGGTGAAGAACAGGGAGGCACAGAGCAGGATGAAGCTCCCAAGGAACTTTCCGCACACGAGCTCGATGGTCCGGACAGGCATGGTCGAGATCAGCTCGATGGTGCCCTGCCGGTGCTCATCGGCGAGGGTTCGCATGGCGAGGAGCGGGGCATAGAAGGCCAGGACCCATGGGTGGTAGTAGAAAAAGAAGTCCTTGAGGGCGGCTTGTTCGTTCTCGATCAGTTCGCGGCCCGGCCAGAGAAAGGTGAGGGCGTTGATCGCGACAAGGAAGATGAAGATGAGGACGTAGGCCAGCGGAGAGGTGAAGAATGAGGACACCTCCCGGGTGAAGATGGCCCGGATATTGCGCACGAGAAGGGGTGCGCCGACCAGGGCCGCCATAAGGACTATGAGGGCGAGGATTCCGAGTAATGACATGAGAAGTGGAGCGGTAAGGAGTTTGGTCAGGCGGCCACGTCGGAAGTGGTCAGCTTGCGGAAGAGCTCGGTAAGGGAGCCGTCCCCGTCATTGCGGAGGCTTTCGGGACTTCCCTCCGCGACGATCTTGCCCTGATCGATGATCATGGCCCGGCTGCAGGAGGCATCCACTTCCTCGAGGATGTGAGTGGAAAAGACGATGGTCTTCTCCTTTCCGAGTTCGCGGATCAGCTTGCGGACCTCGTGCTTCTGGTTGGGGTCGAGTCCGTCGGTAGGCTCGTCGAGGATCAGGACCTCAGGGTCATGCAATAGCGACTGGGCCAGGCAGGTCCGGTGCCGATACCCTTTCGAGAGGGTGTCAATGGACTGGTGGACGACCGATTGCAGGAAGCAGGTCTCGATGACGCGTTCGACCGCTTCCCGTCGTGAGGGGCCCGCGTAGCCGCGGATACTGGCACAGAAGCGCAGGAATCCGTCGACCGTCATGTCCTCGTAGAGGGGAGCGGATTCGGGGAGGTAGCCGATTTTGGTTTTTGCGTCTTCCGGCTTTTCAGCCACCGGAATTCCGCAAATTTTGACCTCTCCGCTGGTAGCGGGGAGAAAGCCGGTGATGACGCGCATGGTGGTCGATTTCCCGGCGCCGTTGGGGCCGAGGAATCCGAGGACTTCGCCTTTTGCCACCGAGAAGGACAGATCGTCGACAGCTGTTTTGTGGCCGAACTGCTTGGTGAGGTTGTTGACTTCCTGTCTCTTATACACATCTGACGCTGCCGACGATATGCAGTGTG
>CAWWCX010000465.1:0-3463 GCA_963935445.1 uncultured Roseibacillus sp. | reverse complement strand
CCCTGCTGGTGGTCGAAGGCCTGGATCCGCTGACCGATAACGATCTGGCCGTAGGACAGGGCTTGCTGGAGGGCGAGCACGGCTACTTTGTGAACACTCTGAAGGTTTACTAGGCAGAAAGCCTTCAGCGATCCGCAACAAACATGAAGATACTGCGCTTAGTTCTGTCCATCATGCTGGCGATGTTCGCGGCAGTGGCGCACGCACAGGATCCTGGCAAGGAGGTGATCGGGAAGGTGCGGACCGAGTTGTTATTTGGCACGAACGGGCCGGTAACCTCTCTCGGCAGCGGCGTCACCGAGCTCTCGCCCGCGGAGGAGACGCGCCTCAGGAAGGTTGCCAAGTTGGGTGCCCTCAAGAACTTCGTCAAACTCGGGTCGGTTGAGCAGGACATTCTCAAGGGTTATAAGAGCTGGGCCCAGCCGATCAGGAATTCACAGGCCCTGATGGTGACCTTCCAGCCGCAGGCGGCAATCAAGGAGTCGCGGAGGCTGCGACTTGATGTGGAGTATTGGCAGAAGAGCAAGATGGCCCTGCGCTGGGACCGGGTGTTCGAAGTCGGAAAACGTGTCTATCTGGTTGGGCCAAAATGGCGGGACGGGAACTTGATCATCACGGTGGAGCTGGTAAGCCTCGTCGACAAGTGATGAAGATGCTGCGACTGATGCTTGCCCCGGGGCTGGGATTGATCCTCGGAGCCCCGTTTTCCGCTCTTGCTGGATTCGCGTTCGACAAGCGGGAAATTTCCCGGTCTCTCCAGCCCGATCAGGATACCCTGAGCGTGGAGTTTCCCTTCACCGTGGAAGGAGCTAAGTCAGTGACAATCAAGGAATACAGGTCAGCCTGCAGTTGTCTTTCGGCGGAGATCACGGAGGGCAGGCTGACTTGGAAGCCGGGGGAAAAGGGTGTTATCCGGGGGCATTTCAAGCTGGGAACCCTCAAGGGCAAGATTGAGAAGAAGATTGTGCTCGTCATCGAGGGGGAAGCAGCTCCCCTGGTGCTCACGACGAAATTGGATATCCCCCACCTCTTTGAAATGGATCCTCCGACTCTGTTCTGGGACCTCAATGGAGAGGGGGCAACGCAGACATTCAGGATCAAGGTGCGTCACGATTCTCCGATCAATGTGCTCGACGTCGCCTGCACGAACGAGCAGTTCAAATATGAACTCAAGGTGATCAAGCCGGGCTGGGAATATGAGGTTCAGGTCACTCCGGTGCACGTGAAGCAGCGCGCCTTTGGACTCCTTCGTGTGAAGAACGACTGCGAGTTCACGAAGCATGCGAGTGCACAGGCCTTCATGGTCGTGCGGGTGCCGAAGGCGGCAGCCGGCGGAGAGGGCTAGGCGCTGGCTTGTTAAGGTTGCCAGCTGAAGCTGTCTATGCCGACGAGTTGGACGTAGGGCCGGCCAGGGTGGTCGGTGTTCCACTTGACGGTGACGGTGCAGATTCCGGAGCGGCCCCAGAGCAGGCCATCGGACTGGGAAATCTGTTTGGAGACTTCGGAGGATTGTTCGAAGTAAGCGAGGAGACGCGGGGTGATTTGCTCGTGCTGGCGCAGCTTGATGAAGGATTTGCTGTCGGCTCCCGGGATTCTATCCTCGAAGCACCGCTTGTAGGCGTCAGCGATGACGTGAAAGGTGCGCTCCCCCTTGACGGGAACGGCTCCGAACTGGGCCAGTTCGTCATTGTAGAGGTCGAGAAAGGCATCGGTGTGAACAACCATGTGGCCATCTTCTCCTTCACTGACCTGAACCAGGAGGGGGATGCTGGGGTTGGCTGGGTCCCGTTCGAAGGAAACCTCGAAAAAGTGCTCGGTGTGTTCGTCAGAGTTGTCCTTGATGTATGGGAGAATGCGCTGACGCAGCGTAGGCGGCAGCTCCCGCGCTAGCGGGCTGCGGCTGAGCTCGGCCTCGGATCGGCCTGATCTGGTCATGTAGGGCTGCCGCTCTGCGAGTGTCTTTGCCCCCAGAAACAGCGCAAGCGCTTCGCCGGGCTCGGGAGGCGTATCGTTCTGCTCAGGAAGAGCATTGCGCGAGGGGTTGAGATCGATGAGAGGCGGGAGGGCTACCTCGCCTTCCACCGCCCTGTCGATATCCTCGATGAGCGGATTCGAGACCTTGGAATCCCCGGAGTCAGGGGCTGCATCGATCTCCGGGCCGGGACCACCATCCTGGGTCGCGCTGGAAGGGCTCACCTGATGGACAGCTGGTGCCACGGGATCACCTTTCGGAGCGTTCTGGGCATTGAGGGGCTCGGGTTTGCCCTGGGGCAGCGCCGGAAGGTTTTTGTAGCGCTTGCTGTGCGGCAGGAGCTCGCTCAGATCGAGGACGAGGTAGACCATGATGGCCGCAAGGACGAGAAAGAGGAGGGGGAAGACAACCCCGGGCCAGCGGAGACGCCTTTGACTGGCTTTTGCAGGGCTCTCTGCAGCGGCCTGCTCCTCTTTCTGGCCCGCAAGGTCCGGGCGTTGAAGCGGCAGGGTATTCTGGGGATTGGGCTCGTCTGGCCCTGGAGGAGAGTTGAAACCGGCAGTCAGAATCGGAGCCGGAGTCATGGGGAAGCCCGCTTGTTTCCCGGGGTCTTCGCTGTTTGAGGTGGTGGAGGGCTTCCCCGTTGTGTGGTCATCCGGAGTGGACCTGACGCTGGGAACAGCAGAGTCGGAAGAGCTCATCTCCGGGACGACGTTGGGTTTCAACGTGTCGGCAGGGCAGATGTCCGGGGTGGGAAGCGGGGCGTGGATGGAGTCCTGCTCCGGCGGTGAGGAAGTGGATGGGGACACCTCGGGCGGTGGGCCCATGTCGATGGGATTGAAAGAGCGTGCGGAATCCTGAAGGGGCGCTTCAGGAGCGGCCCCGAGTTCCAGAAATTCGAGGGGATCATCGGTGGGAGCCTCTGAATTGAGTTCTAGGTCCTCACCAGAGAGGAGTGGAGAGCGAGCGAAAGTGGGCGCTTCTTCAGGGCCAGAACCGGGAAGAGGAGAATAAGGGTTGGTTCTCTCCTGCGGTGCTCCCTGGCTGGACGAGGAAGAGGCTGCTGTGCCCCGGGGGGCTTGGGCAGGAGGTAGCACGAAAGGATCTGACAGAGGGGAGGTCTCCGGGAAGCCGGCGGGAGCCGGGGTATCCTCCGGAACTGGGCTCACCAACGAGTCGTCGTTCAGATCCGGGAGTGGGCCTGTCGGGGTGGTAGGAGCAGCAGGAGCACTGAGATCCGAGAGGGGACCGGCGTCAGTGGTCAGGACAGGAGTGGGCTTGGCAGGCTGGGTACCGGGGTAGTCGGGGAATGGAACGGGTAGCTCTGCAAACGGTATACTGGAGTGTGTTTCCGGGAAGGAAGAAGAAGTAAGGGAGGGCGACGTCGACGCTGGGGTGGAAGTCTCCGGCGTCTGCACGACAGGAGCAGCGACGGTCGGTGCAGGGGCAGGGACCGGATCTGGACCGGGAGGGTGGGTTGCCGGAGATGCG
>CAWWCX010000464.1:0-3468 GCA_963935445.1 uncultured Roseibacillus sp. | reverse complement strand
TCTAGTACGGTCTCGTGGGCTCGGAGATGTGTATAAGAGACAGCCCTTGGTTGTCAGCGAGATACGGACGATATTCTCTTTTCCGCGGCTCGCCTCGGCGCTCTCCACGTGGCTGGTATTGACGATTTCGGCCCGTGAGATGGCCAGTTTTTCGATTTTGCGGCTCGCGCCCTGACCGAGTTCGTAGGGCCGGATTTCGTGATCCTCCGGAAACTGGGAGGGGTCCTTGTGAGCGATATCGAGGAGAAAGGCTGTGCGGTCGTTTACGCTACGGATGCTGATTCTGCCGCTCTCGCAGAGAGCGTCGAGGTGGGTGAGGGCCTCCTCCCGGTCGGCAGCCCGGAGCCAGACCGTGAGGCGCTGGTCCCCCGGTATTCCGGCTTCTGCCTTGGCCACAATGTTGAGCGCCCGGGCCCGGGTCTCCAATTCGGCGACGAGGGAGGTTTCAGAGAGATCAGGTTGGTCAGGAGGCAGGGAAAGGGTGGCCTCGAAGTTGGGTTTAGCCTTTGACTTGCAGCCCGGGAGGGTGAGCGCCAGGACGCAGCATGCGAAGCACAGGACAGCCAGGATATGGGTGGTCAGGCGCACGAGCGGCTCAGGGAGTGGAGAGGGCTTGAATGGACTCCAAGGCGACCTTGGCCGGCGGAGGTGCGCTCAGCGCGATGGCGAGTGCGCGGGGTTTCCGTGCTCGCGGGATGACGAAGTGGCGCGACAGAGTGGACTGAACAACCGGCGCCGAGTTGACCCCTCCATTCGTGAGTTCCATCAGGTGATACCCCGGAATCTGTTTTTCCCCCGTCTTGACAAGGGGCGCGAGGGTAATGCTGTCGGGGTGGACTACTTGCAGTTGCAGGGTTGCGGGATTGAGGAGACCGGCAATCCGGGACCTGACATGCGTCTCGTCCTGATCCCGGAGGAATACCTCGATCCTCGCCCGGTTCGAACCCGGCCGGAAAGTGATGTTGTCATGGCCCGGGCGTCTGGCTCGTTCCCGGAGTCTCCTGATCAGGAGACCGCGGTTGGCCTGCTCGTCGTCAACATGAAGGGTGGCCTGATAGCGGGGAGGACAGCTCGCCGAGGGCGGGTTGCAGGCATCCGTTCCCGGGGTCGGCAGGAGGAAGGCTGTTGCGAGGAGCGCTGCGGGAAGCGCACGGAGTTGAGCGGGCACGTTACTCCTCGCTGTCTGCGCTCGCGTCCTTCTCGTGGTCGTCCGTCTGCTCCTGATCCTTCTTCTTGCCCTTGCCAACCTTGGTCACGGAGCGCACTGCTTCCTTTTCGAAGGGAACGAAGACCCCCTCGGAGAGCTTGATGGTGACGGTCGACTTGCCCACTTGGTGAACGACGCCATGCAGGCCACCGATAGTAATGATCTTATCCCCCTTCTCGAGAGAAGCCACCCGCTGGGCCTGTTCCTTTCGCTGCTTGGACTGCGGCCGGATAATAAGGAAGTACATGATCACGAACATCAGAATGAGCATGACCCACATGCTCCCCATGGGGTTCGGCTGGGATCCTTCTGAAGGGGGTGCGGCGGCGATGAGAGAATAACAGTTCATTGGGCCTGGTGGTTGTAGCGGTCGCAGAAGGAGGCCTGAAAGTCCTTGAAGCTGCCGACTTCGATGGCTTCCCGTGCGCCGCGCATGAGGCGAAGGTAGAAATCAAGATTGTGGAAAGAAAGCAATCGCAAAGCCAGCATTTCTCCGGCCTTGAAGAGGTGGCGCAGGTAGGCTCGGGAAAACGGAGCGAGGTGTGGGTGGCAATCTTCAGTCAGGGGCGCGGGATCACGCTCAAAGCGGGCATTCTTGATATGAATGGGGCCGTCGGGGGTAAAGGCGAGGCCGTGGCGGGCGGAGCGCGTTGGGTGAACACAGTCGAACATGTCGACTCCCCGCCCGATCATTTCGAGGATCTGCGGGGGGGTGCCGAGGCCCATCGCGTAGCGCGGTTTGTCGGAGGGCAGGAACGGTTCGCTGTGGTCGATGGCCTTGAACATTTCCTCTTCCGGTTCACCCACCGAGACCCCGCCGATGGCGTAGCCGTCAAAGCCCAGCGAACAGAGGTCCCGTGCGGACTGTTCGCGAAGGTCATCATAGATAGATCCCTGAATGATGGCGAAGAGCTGTTGCCGTCGCTCGTTGTCCAGTGGATGGCGGGATGATGGGAAATGACTGGAGGCATGCTGCTGGTGCCAGGCCAGGCACCTTTCGGCCCAGCGGCTGGTGAGAGCCGTGGACTGTTCGGCATACGCCCGCTCGCACGGGTAGGGCGGGCACTCGTCGAAAAGCATCGCAATGTCAGAGCCAAGGGTCGCCTGGATTTCCATGCTCTTCTCCGGGGTGAGGAGCATCGGACGGCCATCAAGGTGGTTCTGGAACTGTGCGCCCTCTTCGGTGATCTTGCGAAGTTTTGCGAGGGACCAGACCTGGAATCCGCCCGAGTCCGTGAGGAGGGGGCGCTCCCAGGCTGCGAAGTCGTGGAGCCCTCCGAGTCCGTGAATGACCTGCTCTCCCGGGCGGAGCCAGAGATGGTAGGTGTTCCCGAGGATGATCTCGGCGTCGAGGAGTCGCAGTTCGTCCGGGTGGAGGGTTTTCACCGATCCCTGTGTGCCGACAGGCATGAAGACGGGAGTCTCGATCGAGCCATGCGCGGTGAGCAGGCGCCCGCGGCGTGCCTTGGATCGGGGGTCAGTAGCGAGGAGTTTGAACACGGTCTGGCGGAAGGCGTGCACGCAGTTAACATGTTCGCGCGAAGAGGCCACACTCCAAAAGCCGTTTGTGAACGACATCGACTCTCATCTGGTGGGATTCCATTGAAAGGCTTCCCGAGGCGAGGAGCTGCCTGCACAGGTGTATTTTCGGGAATGAGGGAGTTGGAGGTCGCCCTTGCCCGGAGAGTGCGCTTTAATGAGTCGTGGATCGAAACTACTGGGATTCGCAGGCGGAAGGTTACGAGGAAAACCTGTTAGAGATCGCAAGGGAGGATCTCGCCGGGGCCCTGCAGGAAGAACTGGCTTCCCTCGGTGGTCGCCGGCGAAGAGTGGCTGATCTGGGCTGCGGTCCCGGTAGCCTGCTTCCCCTGCTGGTGCAGTATTTCGATGAAGTGACCGCCATAGATTACGCGCGGCAGTTGCTGAACCTTGCGAGGGAACGTTGCGGGAGCGGGAAGGTGACTTACGCCTGTTGTGACCTGAGCCGGGGGAGGGAGTTGCCTTTCCGGGTTGACGTGGCGTGTTGTATCAATGCCCTGATCGACCCCGTTCGCCGGAAGCGCCACGGGATGCTGCGCTCTCTGCGCTCGGTTCTCGAACCCGGCGGCACAGCCCTGCTGGTGGTGCCGGCCCTGGAATCGGTGTTCCATGTCTACCACACCCTGCGGCGGATTCGCGAACGCGCAGGACGGCCGGACGGCTTGAGCAAGGCAGAGGCCTGTCTCTTATACACATCTGACGCTGCCGACGATATGCAGTGT
>CAWWCX010000463.1:0-3469 GCA_963935445.1 uncultured Roseibacillus sp. | reverse complement strand
CTAGTACGGTCTCGTGGGCTCGGAGATGTGTATAAGAGACAGCCGCCACCTCCTCGAGATCGATCAGCAGTCCAATCGAGACAAAGAAGATCGTGAGAAAGAGATTCTTGAAGGGCAGGATGTCCGCCAGAACACGGTGGCTGTAAATGGACTCACTCACCACCAAGCCCGCCGCAAACGCACCCAGTGCCGCACTCAGGTTCAATTGTACGGCTCCAAAGGCCACCGCCGCACAGAGACCCACCACCGTGACGGTAAAGAGCTCCCGGCTCCGCGTGCGGGCCACCGCATGCAGAAGCTGCGGAATCCCCCGCCGGCTCACAAACCAGCAGGACAGCAGGAAGAGCCCCCCTTTCAGGATCGCCAGCGAAAGTCCAGCTGCCATTCCCCCCTCTCCCTCCCCGAGGAGGGGGGGCAGGACGATCATGAAAAAGATCACGAGGATGTCCTGAAAGATGGCGACCCCCAATGCCACCCGGGCACCGGGACTATCCGCCATGCCACAATCCTGGAAGGCCTTGATGCTGACCGCGGTGCTGGAAAGCGCGACGCCAACCGCCAACGCGATGGCGACCGGCACGGGAAACCCGTAGGCCAGGCATGCCCCGGCGGCCGCCAGGCCGACGAGGCCGACCTGCCACCCTCCACCCACCAGGGCCACCCGACGCAGATGCTTCATTTCCTCGAACGAAAACTCCAGCCCGAGGGTAAACAGGAGAAGAATGACTCCCAATTCGGCCAAACGGTCGAGATCCCCGGAATCGGCCCCGATCCAGTCGAGGATTCCGCAATTGGCAAGAATCACCCCGCACACGAAATAGCCCACAAGCAGGGATTGCCGGAAGCGCAGCAGCACCAGCGAAACCAGCACCACCCCCACCAGGACAAAAGTCAGCAACCCGAAGAGCGGGGAAATCTCTCCCCCGCTCGCCAGCGGAACCGCCCGGAACATGGACACACCGCAATCTGGACGAGCCTTCGAGCGCACTCAATCCCAAAGCAATTTTGCCTTGCCGGACCGCAACACGCGTCCGGGTCAGAAGGCAGCTGCGGTCAGTTTCTTTTCCCCGACCTGCCCGTCCGCTTCCCCGAAGAAGGGCATACTTTGCCTACTTCTTCACTCCAAGAGCCGCCACGATGGTATTTACGTTGTGACGGAACATCTCTTCGATGGAGTCTCCACCATCAGCGATGAGAGGGCTCCCAACCACCACGCCGGTCTTGTCGGCCACCGTGCTGAGCATCTTGGGATTGGACCTCTGCTCGGGAAAGACGGCCCGGACCTTTTCCTTCCGGATGGCCTCGGTCACTTCTGCCACAAACTTCAACGAATCCACACGCTCCCGGTTCAAGCCCTGAACCGCAAGCATCTTCCATTTGTGCTCGTTGCAGAAGTAGGCAAAGGCCGCATGCGCAGTGGCCAGTGTCCGGTGCTCGGCCGGCACCTTCGTGAGTTCCCTGCTCGCCCATGACTGCAGCGCCAGGAGTTCCTTGCGCACCACCGCGGCACGCTTCCGGTAGGTCCCGGCATTGACCGCATCAACCTCACTGAGTTCCTTCCGCACGCGGGTGGCCGCTCGTCTCCAGCAATCAATGGAGTGCCACCAGTGGGGATCATCCTCTTCGTGCACGTGGGCGTGCCCGTCGTGGTCACACAGGACCTCCGCCTTCAGCGTAGGCAGGGTCTCCCCGACCTCGATGACCCTCTCCGCGCCCACTGCGTCCCGTAGTTTCGGGAGGTAGGGCTCCAGTCCCTTCCCGCACACGAAATAAAGCTGGGACCCCTTGGCTGCACGGAGTTCCTTCGCGCCCGGCTCGAACGTGTGAGGGTCCCCGGACGGCCCCATCAGGTCTACCACGGTCACGTGCTCTCCACCCACCCTCTGGACGAGATCACCCAGAAGCGGGTGCAGGACCGCAACCTTGATTTCGGCAGACGCCACGCTGGCAAGGACAGGGATCAGGGCCAAGCCCAGCCGCAGAAAAGACATGGGTCTGAGATACCGCTTCCCCGGAGAAAACGCAAGTTATTTGCATTAGATGAGCAGCCCCTTTCTACTCCTGTCGTCCCACATTCTGAATTCTGTGAACAACTTCAGAGAACTTTGGACATCTTAGACTTTCCCCGCCGACTGATTCAAGTAGCTTAGGCACAGCCTGCGCCGCGCCATCGTGATTCATCCTACCGCCGTCGTCTCTCCCAAGGCCGAACTCGGATCCGAGGTGGAAATCGGCCCTTACTGCATCATCGGCGACGACGTGCATATCGGCGACCGCACCAGGCTTCATGCCCATCTGGTTATCGAGGGACCAAGCCGGATTGGGGAAGACAACGAGTTCTTTCCCTTCTGCTCCATCGGCACCCGTTGTCAGGACCTGAAATACAGCGGCGCCCCCACCTCCGTCCAGATCGGGGACCGCAACACCTTCCGGGAATATGTTTCTGTCCACCGGAGCACAAATCCCGAGCTGCCTACCCGGATCGGCTCAGACAACAGTTTTCTCGCCTACTCCCACGTGGCCCACGATGTGGTTCTTGGAAACCACTGCATTCTCTCCAATTGTGCTCAACTCGCAGGGCACGTCACCATCGAGGACTACGTGATTCTCTCCGGCCTTTCCGGCGTGCACCAATTCTGCCGCGTCGGTGCCCATGTCATGGTCGGGGGCTGCACCAAGGTCGTGCAGGATGTCGCCCCCTTCACCATCGTCGATGGCACTCCCGCCCAGCTGAGGGGGCTCAATCTGGTGGGCCTCCAGCGCCGCGGCTTTTCCAAGGAGGATATTCTTTCCCTGAAGACTGCCTATAAGATCCTTTTTCTAAAAAAGGAGTCCATCTTGTCCGCCCAGATTGAGCTGCTGAAGGAAGCGCCAGCCGCTCAAAATGAGAACGTCCGTAGAATACTGGACTTTTTACAGTCTTCCCAAAGAGGATTTGTGAGGTAATCGACTAATAGAGAGCAGGTTGAAAAGAAACAGGTGTTTCTTTTTGTAATATTCTTTCAAAACTATTGATGTTTTGGGAATATTAATTACCGCACAAACCGCGACCATGCTCCTCTCCCTTACCTCGCTCACCCTACCACCCCTGCGATACACGGTGCTGGGCCTGCTCTTGGCCGTGAACGGATGGGCCACCCCGACCGCCCCTCCCTATTCGGAAGTCGCCGAAGAGCCGCTCGCCACAATTCAGGAGCAGCCCACCCCGCGCTATCGTCAACTTACAGACGGAACGACCATCCTGACCATCACCTGGGACACTGTGACCGGCGATACCGTGGAACAGCACAGTGCCAACCTCGTTCTCTCTGCCCCACCAGTTCCCGAGCCTGCCTATCCTTTCCTGGGCGCGTGCGCCAGCTGCGTTGTCCTGCTCCGTCGTCGACGTATGCATCCGGGCACGCTTCGGTCCGCCCGTGTCAATCTCGCAACGATTCCCCTGGAGCGATTCACCTCCCAGTGCTCCGCA
>CAWWCX010000462.1:0-3472 GCA_963935445.1 uncultured Roseibacillus sp. | reverse complement strand
TCCAAGAAGTGTCAGCAGGATTACCGCGATTCCCGTGACGTCCACAAGGAACCGGCCCACCTTGCCGAAAAGGCTGCCACTGTGCAAATCCGTGATCACTCTCGCCCAGGTAAACTCGGAAGTTTCGACGAGGACATTCTCCAGTTCCTCTTTCTGCTCCACACCCTCTTCCACCACGCTCCAGGTCACCGCACTGCCCTCGGCCACTTCCTCGTAATCGAGCAGGCCCTCCCCAAGAACGTGATGACCGGCGCTGCTGAGCAGGTGCACCCGGTTCGACTCATCGAAGCCTATGCGCTCAATGGGCACTGCTGGCAGCGACTCTTCTCCAAGACGGTCAAGATAGTTCCCCTGCGCATCGTAGACAAAAAGATCCGAAGGAGTGGCAATGACCAGTTCCGCCGGCCTCGCCACTGCACCAACAAGCAGACCCTCCTCCTCGAGGACCCGGTTATCCAGAAAAAGCATTCCCTCCCAGCCTGCCACCTCGAAACGTCCAGCCGGGGTCACGAGAGGCACCGAGTCCGGAATCTGGTCATACAGCTTCAACAACCACCCGGACTTCACCGTCTTCCGGTCCATTCCAAGGGTATCCTGGTGCTGTAACAACAAACCCGAGACGGTCAACCAGAGCAGGGGCAGGGCAAAGACAGCCCCAAGCAGCCGGTGCCAGCGACGTGGAGCTCTTCTTCGACTCTTTCTCCTCGGCCGCTCCTCGGTCATCTGGGTTTACTTTGGCCGAATCTGGTCCAAATAAACAGCCAATCTGCCCATTTCCATGAAGGCACGGGTCGAAAGCGTCGCGCCGGCAATGTTATTGATCCGGCGGCTCAGTTTTCCGTTGGAATCGATCGTCGCCCCCTTGAACTGGTTGGTGAAGGACGTCCTCCGCACTTCCGCCCCGATCGTTTCGCGGTAAATCAGCATCTTCACCAGTTCGATCTTGCCTCCCCTGACCACAAAGCCGGTCGTGATTGGCTGGGTCTTTCCGATTTCTTCCAGGATCACCACCATCCGGCTCCCATACATCCAGTAGCGCACCCGGGAAGGGCGATACTCATGACCCATCAGGCGCCGGATGCGACTCTGCTGCGAGGACGTGAGATTGATCGCCCGGGTCGTTGGAATCTTGCCTCCACATACCGACCGGATGAATTCGGAGGGCTTTTGGTACACCGTAGTTGCCGCCTTCCCAGACAGGGAGGCGGCAACCAGGGTTATGAGGATGATTACGCGTAATGGCACGTAAATTCCAACTATCTCGTCAAAGTTAGAAGCTGTAACCCACACCGAGATTGACGGACTCTTCGCTGTCGGCATCGGTGTAGTCTGCCTTGAAGACAACGCGCTCATGCGGCCAGTAGTTTACTCCGACCGTGACTGCGTCGTGCTCTCCCTTGTAGTCTTCCCACTCATTGTAACGAGCGAATACACCCAGCTTGTCGGTGAGCTTGTAGGAAGGCTCGATATAGTAGCCCCACTGCTCACCAACATCTTCTCCAGCGGCATTGGTTGCATTGCTGATATCCCAGCTTGCGACCAGTCCACGCAGGCGGAAATTGCCCATGTTTGCGTCGAGGGTTGCGCCCACGAGCGTTGCGTCAGAATCGGTTACTCCCTGAGTGACATCACTTTGGTATTGGGCAAACGCGCCAACCGAAAAGCCCTCACCTCCGTAAGTCAGACGACCCGTGAACGCGGCGTCGTTGGCAACTGCCTCGGCGACCTTCTGGCGTCCGCCGCGAATCTTGAAGCTATTCTCATCAACTTTGAGTCCCGAGTGAGCGGCCACTTCCCAGGAGAGCCCATTTTCAAGGCTGCCGTTCAGGGCCAGACCAGCTTCCCACCATGTGGTCGGGATAATGTTCTTCTCAATCGGGTTGCGTTCCACCCCGTAAAAGGAATCCGGCTCGTGGGTCTCGTTGAGAGTTCCAACCGGCAGCAGGAAAAGACCAGCCTTCAAATGCGTTCCGCCATCAAAGGCGATGTCGACGTAGGCCTGCTCCAGCTCCACTTCGCCAGGTTTCCCGTCGCCTGCAAGAGAGTGCTCGAGTTCAAACTCCCCGTTCAAGGTGATCCGGTCACTGAAGCGGTGGTTGATGAACAGGACCCAGCGGTGGAAATCAATCTCGTTGTCGCTGTTGCTGTTCAGGTTCAGATGCAGCTCACCGTAACCACCGAGGGTGGTGTTGTTGAACCATCCGCTTCCTGAATGGTCCCCGTTGTTGAAGGAGCCATCGATGTCGTCGTCCCCCTGGCCCACCACTTGGGTAGCAGTAGCCATGAGACCAAACCCCAAGACAAGGGTCCGCGATGCCTGTTGGATGATCGTAGTTTTCATTATTAGGTTGCCGTAGTTTTCTTAATCCTGCCCGTGGGGCGTTCTTAGGATGACTCTTGTTAATGAGACTGAGTCTCATTAGCAATACATTTCTTCACAGCATGTCAGACTAAGTCATAAAATACTAATGGTCAGAGCTTTGTGATATTATCGGGTCGCTGCCACACGCCTTTCCTACCAGCAGAAATAAGCCTCTACGGCCGCTTTTATTGCCTTCTGCTCCACCTCACCACCCTGTCTGGCCCTCTCGGAAGGCAGAATCCGAATCGCTTCCGAGAGCGCTGACCCTGCCAGAACCCCGCCCTTGGACCGTCCGGCGCGCAGAGCTCCGGGATCAGGGCTCGAAGCCGAGATTCTCTCTCGACCAGACAGCTCCGCGATGACAGGTAGTGGGGATGAAACTCCTCCTCCTGGCCTTCGGAAAGCCGGCCTTCGCAATGCTTGGAGCCGTCGTATTCGCTGTGAGATCGGAATACACCATTGAAGATCAGCTGGTAGCCCCGCCAGCCGAGCTCAGGGAGTTCGGGATTGAGCAGCTCGATCGCGGGGAGCCCGATTTTAAGGAAGGCAGGCCCCGATTTGTCCCCGCGGCTCCCGCCGCGCCCGGTGGCTTCCCTCCTCCAGATTCGGAATAGACAGGAATCAACGCTCCCTCGGAGGCCCCTCCCCCCGCAGGTAGGCAAAAAGGTCGCGCACTTCTCCGTCGGCCAGTCCTCTGAGAATACCCTCAGGCATGAGCGAGGTGTTGCTCGTGTTCCGGCGGACAATCCGGTCCCTGCTGAGCTGGTGCACGCCGTCCTGTGCACGCAGGCGGATCACACTTCCAAGGTCCTCCTCAACGAAGCCGCTCAACTCCTGCCCATCCTTCAGGGTCACGGTGGTAAGGCGGTAGTTCGGTGCCACACTCGCATTGGGATCCACGATGTTGGTAAGCAGGTAGTCGAGATTACGTCGGTCGGAACCAGTCAGGTGGGGGCCCGCATGGCCCCCCTTGCCCCAGAGGACATGGCAGGCTGCACATCGTTGGTCAAAGAGGCTCTTCCCCCGCCCACGATCCGGCGTCGCCACTCCAGTCGCCGAAACCACTGTCTCTTATACACATCTGACGCTGCCGACGATATGCAGTGTGTA
>CAWWCX010000461.1:0-3475 GCA_963935445.1 uncultured Roseibacillus sp. | reverse complement strand
ATCTAGTACGGTCTCGTGGGCTCGGAGATGTGTATAAGAGACAGGAAGGGATCTTTGAGAGAAGTTACTCCTCTTTCTTATCCTGCACCGTGCTCTTGATTCGCAGGTCCCTGAGCTGGATGGGGGTAGCAGAAGCCGGGCTGGAAGTCATCAAGTCCATCCCCTTGTTGTTTTTGGGAAAGGCGATCACCTCGCGAATCGACTGTTCACCGGCAATCAGCATGACGATGCGATCGAGTCCCAGGGCAATTCCTCCATGCGGCGGCGCTCCAAACTGAAAGGCGTCCAGAATATGACCGAATTCCGCGCGAGCCTCTTCCTCGCTGATTCCCAGTGCCTTGAACATGGAGGCCTGCAGGTCGGCCTCGTGAATCCGGATGGAACCGCCTCCCAGTTCGTGCCCGTTGAGGATCACGTCATAGGCCTGCGCCCGTAAACCGGAGTAATCGCCGGCTTCCAGCTTTGCCCGGTCCTCATCGACGGGGCGGGTAAAGGGATGGTGGACTGCGGCCCAGCGTCCCTCTTCCTCATCGTAGGCGAGAAGGGGAAACTCGGTGACCCAGAGAAAGTCAAACTCGTCCTCCCTGCCCTCGAGCAACCCTTGCATCGATGCGCACTCAAGCCGGATACGGCCAAGGATCTCGCAGGCCGGCTGCCACTGGTCGGCGGCAAACAGGATGAGGTCTCCTTCCTCAATTTGAAGGGCTTCCTTCAGACCAGACAGTTCGTCCTCGTTGAAGAACTTGGTGATGGGAGAGCGCCAGGTGCCGGGATCATCGCCGCGCACCTGGATATACGCCAATCCCTTGGCGCCAGCATTCACCGCGATCTCGGTGAGTTTATCGACCTGCCCGGTCGTGATCGCGGAGAAGCCCTTTGCATTGATGGCCTTGACCACGCCTCCGTTCTTGATGGCTCCTGAGAAGACCTTGAACCCGCTCTCGGCGAAGAGCGCGCTGACGTCGGTGATCTCGATGGGAAAGCGGCGATCGGGCTTGTCCGAACCGAAGCGGTCCATGGCGTCGTGCCAGGTCATGCGCTCGAACGGAGTATTGATCTCCAGTCCACGAGCGGACCGAAACATGGAGGCGAGGCACCCCTCGATAAGTTCGATGATCTGATCCGGGTCAGTGAAGGAGGACTCGATGTCGACCTGGGTGAATTCCGGCTGGCGATCAGCCCGGAGGTCCTCGTCCCGGAAGCAGCGGGCGACTTGGAAATATTTTTCCACACCAGCAACCATGAGGAGCTGCTTGTATTGCTGGGGTGCCTGCGGCAGCGCATAGAAGGAGCCGGGGTGCATGCGGGACGGCACGAGAAAATCCCGTGCTCCCTCCGGGGTGGACTTGGAGAGGATGGGAGTTTCCACCTCGATGAAGCCACTGGCATCCAGAAAGTCACGGGCGGCCTTGGTCACAATGTGGCGGGTGCGGAGATTCCGGGCGACGCGCGGGCGACGAAGGTCGAGGTAACGGTGTGTTAGGCGAAGGTCCTCGTTGGAGAGCTCCTTCTCCAGCTGGAAGGGGAGGACTTCGGCCTTGTTGAGAATCTCCAGGCCGGAAGCGGCAATCTCGATTTCGCCGGTGGGCAACTCCGGGTTGACGGTGCTCTTGCCCTCGATTTCCGGGCGGGGTTCGACTTTGCCGGTGACCCGGACAACATCCTCCGCGCGAAGCGAATGGGAGAGCCTGGCGGAATCAGCGGACTCTTCCGGTCGGAAGACACACTGGGTCAGCCCTTCCCGGTCTCGCAGATCGATGAAAATCACGCCGCCGTGATCACGGGCCGAATTGACCCATCCGACCAGCGTGACGGTCTGGCCGTTGTCCCCGGGGCGGAGTTGATTGCAGGTATGTGTTCTCATGGAGATAAGGGAGCGATTATGTCGGACAGGAGGGGCGAAGCCTGCTTGCCGGGGCAAGGACTCTGCGGGTGATGGCTGAGCGTCGGGGTTTTCCGGAGAGCCCCGGGAGGGAGCTCCGGCCCTGAGTTCGGTTCTCTGGCCTGCAGCACCGTGTTCATGACCGATCTTTACGCAATAAGGGGGCCGTCCGGTTCATCAAGTCGCGCGCGCAGGACATCGATGGGGTTAGCATTTGGAGAGAGCGACTCTTCGGTGCGGGCGTTGAGGTTCTTGAGCTTGAGTTCAGGATACTCGGAGCCAACCACGAAGGCGAACCGGGCAAGTGTCTGATCCGCAGCCTTGAATTGCTTATTTATCTTCGTGGGCGTCAACGGGTAGTCGGCTCCGAGGCCGGCCTCCCGGAGAGAGTTGACCAGTCGAATGGCCTCCAGCCGCTTGGACTCGTCGGCAATGACGACAAAGACATCGCAGGTCGCCTGGCGTTGCTGCCAGGCTTGGAACTGCGCGAGTGGCCCGGGGGTCTCGTTGAGCAGTTCCATGATGACGCAGTCGCCCATCGCGTAACCGGTCGCGGGGAGGTCGGTAGCACCGTCCGTCACGATGGAGATGAGCGAGTCATAGCGTCCGCCGCCTGCCACCGAGCGGAGGGCCTTGCTGGCATCAAAAACCTCGAAGACCACACCGGTGTAATAGGCGAGTCCGCGAACGATCGAGAGGTCGATCTCTGTGAAGCGGTCGAGCCCCCGTGCGGCGAGGTCAGTCAGCACGGCGCAGATATTGCGGGAAGACTCGGGGCCCGCATTTGCGATGAATTCGCGGATGCTTTCCAGGTCGACATCGAAGGGGGCCAGGCGGGCACTTAGCTTCTCATCAGGATCCCGCTCAATCTTGTCAACGATCTGCAGAAAGGCATCGAGCTCGGAATCGTTGATCCCATGGGAGCGGCAGAAGGTGAGCCAAGCCTCACGGTCGGAGAGCCGCACGATGATTTCGCCTTCAGCGAAGCCGAGTTCCCGCATGACATCGATACTGAGTGCGATCAGTTCGGCGTCTGCAGAAGGTGAGGCCTCGCCGAGGAGGTCGGCATTGAACTGGTAGAATTCGCGCAAACGTCCCCGCTGGGGTTTCTCATAGCGAAAGCAGCGTCCGATCTCGAACCACTTCAGGGGCTTGGGGTAATCTCTCTGCTGGGCTGCGGCGATGCGGGCCAGAGAAGCGGTCAGCTCGGGACGAAGAACGACATCCCGCCCCCCCTTGTCCTCAAAGCGGAACAGTTGCTCGCTCAGCTCCCCGCCCGATTTCTTTAAATACAGTTCGGCACTTTCGAGGATGGGGGCCTCATATTCTGAAAACCCGTATTTCCGGGCCACGCGGGTCCAGGTCTCGAACAGGTATCGAGATTGCAGGCGCTCCCGCGGTGCAAAATCGCGGAATCCTGGCAGAGGTTTGAGGTTTGTTCCCATCGGGGTCCCTGAAGCGGGCGGGGAGGATAGGGAGCTGCGGACGGTTGTCGAGGAGCGAGGCTGTTTTCCGTCGGGAAGGGGAGAAGGTGTGCCGAGGCCAGAGTCTGTCTCTTATACACATCTGACGCTGCCGACGATATGCAGTGTG
>CAWWCX010000460.1:0-3478 GCA_963935445.1 uncultured Roseibacillus sp. | reverse complement strand
GTGATGCCCGGGAACACCCCGCTCTGCAACGCGTGGCTGACCTTGCTGCATGGAGTTGGAGTGAAGCCGAGGCGCCACGGCGACAGCACGGGAATTCTGACCACCTTGCAGGCCTGAGCTTGTGACTCCCCCGGTCACACCCCCGGGGCAACGCTCTGGATTCTGCACGGGTTCCTGATCCCGTCGACAGGCCATCAGTCCCGGGCCGGAACGGATCTGCCATGGCGACCTGCTATGACTTCAGTTTGAACCTCGCCACGTAGGCAAAGGAAGTCACGTAAAGGTATTCTTGATTCTCATCAAAACAGCAGTTCGTCACCGGGTCAGGCAACCGGATAGTGGCCAGCTTTTTTCCTTCCGGGGAGATAACGAGCACTCCACCCGGTCCCGTCGCAAAGATATTGCCGCTCCGGTGCATCTTGATCCCATCGAACCAGCCCGCGTCACTCTCCCCGAAGGGCCCGTCAAAGAACACCTCTCCCGAACCGTTTTCTGCTGAAAAGCGCCACATCGTGGGATCTTTCATGTCCGAACTGCCCACATAGATCCATTTCTGGTCTGGAGAAAGAACGATCCCGTTCGGCAGGGCCATCTCATCACTGATCAGGCTGACCTTGCCTGTGGCGGCTTCGTAGCGGTAGATGCCACAGAAGGGGGTTTCCTGCAGGTCATTGACAAAAATCATTTCCGCCTTGGAAGGATCACTGTTTGCAATGTCACAAAACCCGTAGGGCGGATCCGTAAAGTAGATATCCCCGTTCACCGCCACGGTCAGGTCGTTGGGGCTGTTGAATCGCTTTCCTTCGAAGTTGTCGACCAGGGTGGACAGACCCTCCTGAGACACCTTGTCGAGAGACAGCCTCGCCAACCGCCGGTCCCCGTGCTGGCAGATGATGAGTTCCCCGCGGGAATCGACGGCCAGACCGTTTGACCCCAGGACCCCACCTTCGAAGAAGGGGACCGATCCGGTGTGGCCCCCGGGGGACAGGAAGACACCCTGGCCTTTCTCCGGGGACCAGAAGTGAATCTTGTTTCCCTTTACGTCCGAGAACAGAAGCATCTTCCTTGAAGCGATCCACACCGGGCCCTCTGCAATTTCAAACCCCTCGGCCAGAACCTCGAGCTCCCCCGACCGGTCGAGGAATTCCCCGGCAGCCGGATCATGGATTTCTATCACAAGGGCCGCATTCGCCGGGATCTCCTGCGCGGGCTCCGTTGCCGGAGGGCTATCCTGCTTCCCGCACCCTCCCCACAGGGGTGAAACAGCGAGGACAACCCAGAAAGCATGCACCTTTTTCATCGCCCCAGTCCTAGAACCGGGACGTATGATCTCAAGCGAAAACAGGGATGACCAGCTCCCTGCCGCGGACTCCACCCTAGTCAAAATAGGTATCCTCGTGACTGTAGGGCGGAGCACAGCAGCACAGGAAGCGCAGGTCCCTTTTGGCGGTAATCTGGTGCCAGGCACCAGCGGGAATCACAACCGCATCACCGGCTCCTACTTCCCGTTTTTCGCCATCGACCTCCATCGTCCCCATGCCTTCCAACAGAAAGTAGAACTCCTCGCTCAGCTTGTGGTAGTGCCGTTCGGTCTTTCCTCCAGCTGGGATGGTGGCCTCCGCCAGACTCTGCTGTTCCACCGGGGCATTGCTGCGGTCCAGAATGCTCCGGATCGTGGATCCGTCCTTCGTGACAAACGGTTCCTGGGCAGAAAACTGGCGGACCTCCATGGCGCAAGCCTAAAGACAGGAATCACAGCTGTCACGCTTGCCCAGTCCTCCCGATCGGCCTAAGCACTGGTGCATGGCCGACAAACAGGAGACCACCATCCGGGAGGAGCAGGCCAGCCCGCCCGGGCGCTCCCCCCGGTTCAAGATGATTTCAATCGGGGCTGCTCTCATGGCCTTCACCTGCATCTACTGGTTCCTGCCGGTCGAAGACACCACCACCCATACCGCGGCCCAGATCCGCACGGGGCTGGCTATCCTCGCCCTCGCTGCCATTCTCTGGCTGACGGAGGCCATTCCCCTCCCTGTCACAGCCCTCCTTGTGCCCGTGGTGGCGGTTTTGACCGGGGTTTTCCGCGGAGATCCCAAGACCATTGTTCCACAGGCCTTTGCCGGATTTGCACATCACCTCATCTTCCTCTTCCTCGGAGGCTTCGGCATTGCAGCAGCCCTGACAAGACAGGGACTGAACAGCTGGCTGGCCAACGGGATTCTGAAACTTGCCCGGGGGCGATTCTATCTCACCTGCATCGGGATGTTTTCAGCCGCCGCCTTCACCTCGATGTGGATCTCCAACACGGCCACCACTGCGCTCCTGTTCCCCGTCGCAATCGGACTCCTCGCCGATCTCCGTGCGAGGGCCGGGGCGGAGGTATCTGCCAGGGCCGCTCCCTTCGTCCTCCTCGGCCTGGCCTATTCCGCCAATATAGGCGGGATCGGAACTATCATTGGCACAGGTCCGAACGCCATTGCAGCCGAACGGCTGGGGATTGGCTTCGGGGAGTGGCTCCGGTTCGGACTCCCCTGTGTTGCCATTCTTTTCCCCTGTCTGGTCGCCATTCTCTTTCTTGTTCTGCGTCCCGGCAAGGCCCCGGACCTGAGCCGGAATGAGGAACCCTTCGCCTTCACTGCCCCGCGCGTCCTCACCCTCACGATCTTTCTCCTCACCGTCGTCGGCTGGTTGTGCAGCAAGCCTCTCTCCGCGGCCTTCAACGTCACCAAGGGTTTCGACAGTATCATTGCGGTCTCCTCCGTTGTCCTGCTGGCCTCTTTCGGTCTCGTGCGCTGGAAGGATGTCGACCGCACCACGGACTGGGGGGTTATCATCCTGTTTGGAGGCGGGCTTACCCTCGGCAAGGTTCTCACCCTGACCGGGGCCAGCAGCTTTCTGGCCCTTCACCTCAATCACCTGACCGCAGGGTGGCCCTTCATCCTGATAGTCGGCGCGGTGGTCATCTTTGTCATCTTTCTCACCGAGCTGACCTCCAACACCGCCACCACGGCCCTTTTTGTCCCGGTTTTCTACCAGGTTGCCCTCGAAATCGGCGTCCCTCCACCTCAGCTTGTCCTTCCCCTCACAATTGCGGCGTCCTGCGCCTTCATGCTCCCTATCGCCACGCCGCCCAATGCGATCGTCTACGGCTCCGGTCAGATTCGCCAGCGCACCATGATGCGCACCGGTCTCGCCCTTAACCTTTTCTTCGCGGTCATCCTGACCATGCTCGGCACCGTCCTCTTCTGAAACCGGCCTTCTCTGAAGCTTACGCGAGGACGTCCCGCACCACGCGTCCATGGACATCCGTCAGACGGAAGTCCCGGCCCGCGTAGCGATAGGTGAGCTCCTTGTGATCAATCCCGAGCTGGTGGAGGATGGTGGCGTGCAGGTCGTGGAAATGAACCCGGTTCTCCCGCGCGTAGTATCCGCTGTCTCTTATACACATCTGACGCTGCCGACGATATGCAGTGTGTAG
>CAWWCX010000459.1:0-3488 GCA_963935445.1 uncultured Roseibacillus sp. | reverse complement strand
GGATTGTTCGCTCGCTGGGCGCGGGCTGGGCGGTCGAGTTTCAACGGAAAGGGAAGGAAGTGGGGGATGCGGAGGTCGCACAGGTGGCGGAGCTCGGCTCCTCTGTTCTCTCCCTGAACCTGAGGGGCACCGCGACCACTGACAAGGGACTCAGGCACTTGGCGCAACTGGCGAACCTCCGGCGACTTCATCTTGAGCGCACGCGGGTGGGAGACGAAGGTTTGTCGCACCTGGCCGGGCTTGCGGGGCTGGAATATCTCAATCTCTATGGAACCAAGGTTACGGATGCGGGGCTGGCTCATCTTGGGAGCATGAAGGAGCTCAGGCATCTCTACGTCTGGCAAACCGGGGTGACAGGGACCGGGTGCGATCGCCTTTCCCGCACCCTGCCCGGAGTGCGGATCGTGCGTGGGGTGGACTTGGACAGGGTTGTTGCGGACCTGGAGGCGAGGAAAGAGCCCGAGGTGAAAATTGTGCGCGTGGAACTGGAGTGGGTCCCGGCCGGAACGGAGAATCCGCCGCGCTCGCAGGGAGGCGGCAAGATCAGCAGTATAGAGATCAATAACAATCGAAGTGAAGCGGTGAAGCTCTACTGGGTGGAGTATGGTGGGGGATTGAAATACTACACGGAGATTGCGGCCGGAAAGTCTCTCACGCGCGCTACCTTTTCCAAGGCGACGTGGCTCATTACGGATGTCGACGAAACTCCGCTGGGCTACTTCACCGCCCCGGTCGAACCCTCGACGGTCCAGATCCCGGAATCCTGACCTTGCCCGCCCCGGAGAGGGGGGCGTTCTTTCTCCCGGCGCGATTTACGCGATGGCCCCCGCGATCGGACTGGCCCCCGCCGGACCGACCAGCTTGCGGTCGAGACCTCCGTAGAAGTAAGTGAGGTGATTGGGGTCCATGCCCATGAGTTGCAGAATGGTAGCGTGGAGATTCCGGACGTGAAATGGCCTGTCGACCACCGCGCTACCGAGTTCGTCCGTCTTGCCGATTGACTGACCGCCCCGCACGCCCCCTCCGGCCATCCACATGGTGAATCCGAAGGAATTGTGATCGCGTCCGGTGCCGGTGGCATATTCGGCGGTTGGCTGGCGGCCGAACTCGCCGCCCCAGACGATGAGAGTTTCCTCCAGCATGCCACGACGCTTCAGATCCTTGATCAGGGCCGCAATCGGCTGGTCGGTCTCGCGGGCACGGGAGCCGTGGTTCCTGACGAGGTCTTCGTGGGCATCCCAGGTGGTCTGGATGTGGTTGCCTCCTGAGTAAATCTGGACGAAGCGAACGCCGCGCTCGACGAGGCGCCGCGCAAGGAGGCACTGCCTGCCAAACGATGCGGTGTCCTTTTGATGGAGACCGTAGAGTTCTCTCGTTTCCCTGGGCTCGCCCGCGATGTTCGTGGCTTCGGGGGCTGCACTCTGCATGCGGAAGGCCAGTTCGTAGCTCTCGATGCGCGCCGCGAGGGCGGAGTTGTGTGCATTGGCGGCCTGGTGTCCGAGATTGTAGTCCCGCATGAGATCCAGGAGGCGTCGCTGGTGTTGCGCGCTGATGTGTGCGGGGCGGTCGAGGTTGAGGATTGGCGTGCCACGGGATCGTAACAAGGTTGCCTGGTAGTTCGCCGGCATGTATCCGCTGGCCCAGTTCTTGGCGCCGCTGATCGGACCGCCCCGGGGATCGAGCATGACCACGAAACCAGGCAGGTCCTGGTTGACGGATCCCAGTCCGTAGTTGACCCACGAGCCGAGACTGGGGTCGCCACTGAGGATGCTGCCGGTGTTCATCTGCAACATGGCAGAGCCGTGCAGGGGCGAGTCGGCGGTCATGCTCTTGAGGAAGAGCATTTCATCGACGCAGGTTGCCAGGTGGGGAAAGAGGTCGGAAACGGCGGCTCCGGACTGGCCATACTGTTTGAAGTCCCAGCGCGGTTCGACAATTCGGCCTTCGTTTTTCTCTCCGCCACGCCCCTTTGTCTTCACCTTGACGGTCTTGCCGTCGAGGCCTTTCATCTTGGGCTTGTGGTCGAAGGTGTCGACCTGGCTGGGGCCTCCGTACATGTAGAGGAAAATCACGTTCTTGGCCTTGGCCGGGAAATGAGTTCCATTGCCTTGCGCGAAACGTGTGATGCCGTCTGCGGCTACGGCCTGCTGGCCGAGGAACCCGTCTCCGGCAAGAAGGCTGGTCAGGGCCAGTCCGGTAAAGCCGCTTCCGGACTGCCAGAGAAACTCGCGGCGAGTTCGGCCGCAGAAGGGATCAGGAAGGGTCTTCATGCTTACTGGAGGTAAAGGAATTCATTGAGATTGAGTGCAGCGAGGCAGAAGGAAGCGAGCGCCTGCTCGGGAGAAAGGTGATCCTCGCGCTGCAGGGTTCTGATATAATTGAGGCCAAGGGCGACCTCGGAATCCCTGACAGTCCGGCCGAAGACGCGCTGCAGCACGAAACGCACTCGCTCAGCGGGCTTCTTCCCGGCCTTTGCCCGGGCGAGCCGGGCGAAAACAGAAGCCTCTTCGTTCATGAATTCGCTGTTCAGCATGTTGAGAGCCTGTGTGGGCTGGGTCGTTGAGAACCGGACCGGGCAACTGGTATCGGTATCGGCGAGGTCAAAGCTTTCCAGGATGGGCGGACGCAGTGAGCGCTTGGCAAATATGTAGATGCTGCGGCGGGAGGATTCCTCGCGTGGTGAGAATCCCCAGCCCCAACCGGGCCGGGATTGTGTCTTGAGAACTTCGAAGGGAATCCGGGTGAAGACCCCCGGGCCACCGGCCTTGAGGTTGAGGCTTCCATTTGCCCACAGAATCGAGTCGCGGACCTCCTCGGCGGAAAGCCGGCGCATGTCGAAGCGTGAGAAGAGTTGATTGGCAGGATCCTTGGTCTGTGCGAGAGCGGAGGGTTGCGAGGACATGCGGAAGGCACGGGAGCTGAGGATGAGACGGTGCATGTGCTTCATGCTCCATCCGCTCTCCATGAATTCGGAAGCCAACCAGTCCAGGAGTTTGGGATGCGTGGGAGGACGCCCCAGCTTCCCGAAGTCATTTGGGGAGGCCACAATGCCCCGGCCAAAATGATGCTGCCAGAGGCGGTTCACCATGACCCGGGCAGTCAGGGGGTTTTTCTTGTCAGTGATCCAGCGAGCCAGTGCCAGTCGGCGGCCCGACGAATTATTGCGAACCTTTGGGACCCGGGCGCCTCCGCCTCCCAGGGCACCGGGATAGCCGGGTTGGACCTCAGTCTCTTCAGCGTGCGGATTGCCCCGGGCGAGAACGTAGGTCGCGGGGGGCGCAGGCCCGACTTCCGAAACGCAGACGACCCGGGGTTTTTCCGGGGCCTTCTTCCTCATCGTGGCGATCGTCTCGTGAGCTTGCTCGTAGTATTCCTTCTGGTGTTTCGAAAGAATCTCCTCCTTGTGTTTTTCGAAGAGACGCTTGCGCTCCCCGGGATCGGCACTGTCTCTTATACACATCTCCGAGCCCACGAGACCGTACTAGATC
>CAWWCX010000458.1:0-3491 GCA_963935445.1 uncultured Roseibacillus sp. | reverse complement strand
TACACACTGCATATCGTCGGCAGCGTCAGATGTGTATAAGAGACAGTGAGGCATGGGTGGACTGGATCGGAAAAACGACGGGCCGCGGTTATTCCGCGGCCCGTGCAATTCCGTTTTGGAACGAGAGGTCGCGGATTACTTGTGATCGGAAGGCTTCACACCTTTTTTGAAGCCGTTGAAGCTGTAGAAGGTAGGATCGTAGTCGCCGACCGGGGTGACATTGGCCTTTCCGTCGATCTGGTCCTCCATGCCGAGTCCCCAGAGGACGCCATTGACAAGCATGCGCCGAAGACCCTCGCTCTTGAAGTCGGTGGCCGCTCCCATGGTGGTGCAGAACAGCCGATTAGTGTTCCCCTTGGGGTTCTTCAGCTCACGTGTCCAGGCTACCGGCATGGCGGGATCGTTGACGTCCTGAACCTTTCCCGTTGCACGATTCTTCTTTTTCTTCCCTTTGACAGGCTTGGAGTCCGGCTTGAGGGAATCGGTTACCAGCCCCCGCATGAGAATGGTGGCATCCGCCGGGGGTGCTGCTTCGTAGGTGTCACTGTCAGCAAAGACATCTGTAGCTCCTTTCAGAATTGGATGATCCTTGTTGGCGTCCTCAACGACTCCGCGGCACCCTTCACGCTTGTGGCCACCCCAGTGGCTGACCCATCCCTCGCCGAGGACCTTTTTCCCGAAGCTGTTGAAATCCCGGTAGGCACCCTGTCGGAGTTGAAAGGCGTGGGTGCTTGTCCGGAGACCGATGATCGGGACGCCCCGGTGGTAGGCATCCACGAAGTGTTTCATATCCTCGTCGGGCCAGTTGCGGAATCGGAGGGCGATGATGATGAGATCTGCCGAGTCCATTGCTTTCGCGTTGGTGACGCTTTTCTGGTTGTTGGGGTCGATCTCGCCCTTGTCATTTACGGAGAAAAGTACGGTGCAGTCGAAACCGTGATGATCGGCGAGGATTCGACCAAGCATGGGCAGGCACTCCTCGGAGCGGTACTCCTCGTCACCGCTGACGAGGACAACGTGCTTTCCTTTTCCGGGGCCCTCCTTGCCCTTGTAGTGAGCGGAGAGGTGGTGGTCGGCTTGGACGCTTGCGAGGCTCAGGGCGAGTGCGGCCCCGGCCGCGAAGGAGAAATGAAGTCGGTTCATGTGTTACTGGATGTTCTGTGTAGGAACAGGCTGCATACGCTCCCTCCGCTGGCAAGGTTTCAATCGAGCGATCCTGAAACCGGTTTTTCGAACTCTTCCTCCAACAGCGTGCCAAGTGGCAAGAGGGTCGCGTGCAATTTGTCCGGGCCCGGTTATTTTCCAAGGGATTCCAGGCTGGCGATGTTCGCCTGCATGACGGTGAGGAAGTCTCCGTTCTCCGGTCGGTTCGCGCAGGGAGAGAGAACAAAGCTGGTGAGGCCGAGATCCGCGAGGACAGCAACATGCCCGGGATTCGGTTCGCCCTCCCAGAGGAAGTATTTCACCCCGGGGTGTTGATCCTGCAACGCCTCGAGGTCCGCAAGCGCGTCCTGAGTCAGTTCCATCTCTGGTTCCCACAGGAGGGCATGGACTTCGAGACCGTGCGCGCGGGCCCAGTAGTGATAAATCGGGTGGGATGCGATGACCGGGGCCTCCTTCAGGAGTTCGGTCGCGGCGAACATGTGGAGGTCGAGCTTTTCGAGGTCCCGCTGCAGATCAGCAAGGTTCCGCAGGACGGTTGCCCGGTGGGTGGGATACTGCTCAGTGAGGGCGCGGGCGATTTCGGAAGCCTGTGCGGAGGCCTGCTTGAAATCCAGCCAGGTCGTGAAGGCCGTGCCGGCGTGGGAATGCTCTTCCTCCCCGGGTTTGTGACTGTGCCTGAGGTCGCCCTCGATCCGGATGAGCTTGTTTTCGAAGGCGCTCGAGGTGACCACGGTCGACTCGAAGGGGAGCGTGCGGCTTGAGGTCCACTTTGCATAGCCAGCTCCATTGAGAAGGATGAGGTCCGCTTCCTGGATTGCAGTGACCTGCTTATCGGAGGGGTTCCAGAAGGCAGGGTCCTCGTTCGGGGGAATCTCGAAGTGAATGGTCGCGAAATCTCCCGCCAACCGTTCGGCAAAGTAAGCGAGAGGGTAGTTAACGGCCGCAAGGACCGGCCGGTCTCGGTCCCCATTCGATGCGGCGGGGGGAGGCGACTCTTCGACACAGGAAGGGAGCAGAAGCAGAAGCAGAGGGAGGGGAAGGCTGGTGACGGGATTCATAAGGGGGCAGGCTCTAGGTTAGCAGTCTGGCGAGGAGGTCGGCCGCCACGGAGCGTGTGAGTGCGACGGCGAGGGTTGCCAGGAGAATGGCCGACACCACGACGATGGCAACCTCGCTTGCCTTGAGGGACAGGATCGTGAGCCGGGTTGCGCCGATCTTGGAGTAGGTGCGCATCTCCCCATCGCGAAGACGGAAAGAAAGCATGAAAACGAGCATCGCAAGTCCAAGCGCGGACACCCCAAGTATCCGGAAGGCCATGAGGGCGAGTTTCTGGGTGGCGAAGAGGGTTTCGGAAAGATCCCCGACCGCGTCGAGGGGGATCACGATCTGCTCGGTGGCCTCCTCGCCCTGGTAGGCAGCGAGGGCGAGAGCACGGTGCTTGTCGCTGGAGGGTATGAGGATGGCGGCAGAAAGAGGGTATCCTCCAGCATCGCCATGAAAGTGAAAGCTGGCGATGTTGTCCTCGGTGACTTCATTGAACTCCATCACAGAGGCATTGGCCCGGATGAGATTGTTCTCCCGGCTCCGGACAGCATTGGCAGCTGCTGGGGCGGCGAGATCCTGGTGACCGTGTGCAAGACCTTCGATTATCCAGGCCGTCTTGAGATCGACGAAGATGGCGTCGTCATCAGCGGTGTGATTCGGGGCAAGAATGCCGGTAATGCGCATACGCAGGGGGTAGACGCCAGCGAGGTCGAAGACATTCTCGGGGGAGGAGGTAATCTTGTCCCCGGGCGCGAGCCCCTTCTCTGCGGCGACGCGGGCTCCGATGACGCAGTCGCCGAGACGGGTGAGCATCCGGCCGTCGCTGATCGTGAGCTCACGGAGGTCGAAGTAGGCAAGGGATGTTCCGATGACCGGGGATTCCTGTGCCTCGAAACGCGCGTGAAGCGGTATTGCTGTGCCGAAGCCACCGCGGGTGAGATTCTGGTAGGCCGAATGGGGCAGGGGCGGGAGTTCCTGCGGAGTGAAGTACAGGGAATTCAGGGTCAGATCGATCGAGCTTCCCCGCGGCCCCACGAGGAGAGGGGTTGAGCGGGCGCGTTCCCGGAGAACGTTCTCACTTTCCTCGATGAAGACCCGGAGCGCGCTCGGGAAGGAAAAGGTGAGTGCAATGGCAAGCACGAGGAGGAGCGATCGCCAGGGGCGGTGGCTCAAATGTTTCCAGCTTAGAAATGCGATGCCGGCTGGATTCATGAGCTGGCCTCCCGGAATGTGTTCAGCCTGTCTCTTATACACATCTGACGCTGCCGACGATATGCAGTGTG
>CAWWCX010000457.1:0-3509 GCA_963935445.1 uncultured Roseibacillus sp. | reverse complement strand
ACAAAAGGCCGCCTCGACCGGAGAGCTGAGTCAGGAGCGCACCCTGGTCCAGCACGCAAGGCGTATGCTGGACGATCCCCGCACCCGCCGGTTAGCCATCCAGTTTGCCTGCCAGTGGCTGCATGTCCGCGGGTTCGACCAGAACGATGACAAGAACGAGAGACTCTACCCCGCCTTCGCAAGGCTCCGCGGGGAAATGTATGAAGAGACCGTCAGGTTTTTCGAGGACATGTTCCGCAACGATGGATCCCTTCTTTCCCTGCTGGATGCCGATCACACCTTCCTGAATGAATCACTGGCGAAGCACTACGGAATCGACGGGGTGAGCGGACCAGCCTGGAGACGGGTGGACGGTATCCGGGAGAAAGGACGCGGAGGCGTCCTCGCCATGGCCACGATCCTGGCCAGCCAATCCGGAGCGTCCCGGACCAGTCCGATTCTCCGGGGCAACTGGATATTCGAAACCCTGCTCGGGGAACGCCTGCCCCGCCCTCCCTCCGATGTGCCGGACCTGCCGGACGAAGTGCCCGCTGGTCTGACCGCCCGGCAGATGATCGAGAAGCACAGTTCGGTCGCGGCATGCGCGAGGTGTCACGCCCGGATTGACCCCTATGGTTTCGCCCTCGAGCAGTATGACGCCATCGGCCGCCTCCGATCGCAGTCCGTGGACACCGCAACCACTCTCCCCGGGGGCAGGGAAATCGAGGGTCTGCCCGGCCTGCGGGCGTATCTCCTCGAAGACCGGCGGGAGGATATCCTGCGCCAGTTCTGCCGCAAGCTCCTCGGCTATGCCCTGGGCCGTGAAACCCGGCTCTCTGATGAGCCCCTCCTCGACACCATGATCGCCAGCCTGGCCCGGGACAACTATCGTTTCAGCCTCGCCGTCGAGATGATTGTCAGGAGCCCCCAGTTTCGTATGATACGCGGAGAAAACTCTCCCGGGGACTGACCGGGCACCGTCGTAATCCAACACCCAACTGCAAAACCGAGATGGCCAATTACCAACTTTCCCGCCGCGCCGTGCTCCGCGGACTCGGAGTCAGCATGGCCCTTCCCTGGATGGAATCGCAGCGGGTGTGGGGCGATGAAGCTCCGTCCAAGGACGATGCAAGCGAGGCACCTACCCGGATGGCAATTCTCTTTGCCGGGTGCGGCTTTCACAAGCACGAGTGGTGGGCCAGGGGCGAGGGAAAGGCGATGGAACTCGGTAAGGTCCTGACCCCGCTGCACGATTTCCGCGAACAGATGGTTTTCATCCGCGGGCTCTACAACGCCGAGGCCCTGAAGGGAAACATCCACAGTTCGCAGACCGGCAACCTGCTCTCCGGCGCCCCGCTGGCAGCGGGCGGAACGATTCGCAGTGGAACCAGCGTCGATCAGGTCGTTGCCCAAAGGGTCGGGCACCAGACGAAGGTTCCGAGCCTGGTGCTGGGCTGCGAAAAGGCGAACCCCTCGGTCCACAAGAATTATTCGATGCTCTACAGCTCGCATATCTCGTGGGCCAGCCCAACGACTCCGACACCGCTGGAAGTCTACCCCGCCCTCGCCTTTGACCAGCTTTTCAAGGACCGCACCGGACGTGGCGACAGGAGCATTCTCGATGCCGTGCTGGAGGACGCACACGACCTGCGGCGCGGGATCAGCCGCCGTGACCAGCAGAAGCTCGACGAGTACCTCAACTCGGTGCGCGAGGTCGAGAAACGCATCGACAACGCCGGCCGGCGCGGGGAACTCCAGGGCTGGCGCCCGACCCTGACCAAGCCGGACATCCCCCGGCCGAAAGACGGCTACCCCCAGGATATCGTCGAACACATGCGCCTCATGTGCGACATCCTTGTGCTTGCTTTCCAGACCGACACCACCCGGGTCTGCACCCTCAAGCTCAACAACGACCATGGCACCCTGCGCTTTCCGCACCTCGGGGTCGATTACATGATCCACCACCTGCTCTCGCACAGCGACACGGACGACTGGCTGAAGGTCAACCAGTTCTTCCTCGAGCAGATGGCCTACATCGCCCGCAAGATGGACGCGATCCAGGAAGGCGAACGCACCCTGCTGGACAATTCGATGCTGATGCTGTGTTCCAGCATGATCCACGGGAGCCACGATGCGAGCCAGCTTCCCGTGGTCATGCTCGGTGGCGGCGGCGGACGCATCAAGGGAGGGCAGAACCTCAACTATCTCGAGAAGCCCGACCGCCAGATGTGCCGGCTCTACCTCAGCATGATGGAGAAGATGGACGTCCGTCTTGATACATTCGGTGATGCCCGGGAAGCGCTGCCTGAAATCTAGGTTCAGTTCCCCCGCAGGCCATCGTTCCACGGTCAACCGGCCACTTGCACCGGCTCGCTCCTCTTCCTTCCTCTTCCGGTTTTATCCGCCTCCCGCCAGTAACGACGCGGGAGGAAGGGCTTCCAGTTCCGTATCCGGACCCTTCCACTTGAGACTGAGCTCCGGCTTGCCCGACGACGTCCGGTAGTAAAGACGATAGGGATGAAGCCCCTTCGCCAGCTTCACCGTCCCGCTGATGGGGGCCCCCTCATATTGATAGTCCCCATCGATCACCAGCTTGTTATGGATCTTGAAGATGACCCCCCCCGTGGCCTCGCCCTCGAAGGTCCAGTCCCCTGCTTCCGGAATCCGCAGGTAGCCTGAGAACAGCAGCCCGGCATCTTCCTGTGCGGGAAGCGGATCGAGGGTGATGGTCTCCACCAAGGAAGAAGCCTTGGCGGTCATCCCGGTGAAGTCGGGCACCCAGTTCCATTTTCCCAGGTAGGACCGGACGCGCACCCCCCTGCGCAAGGTTCCCGCATCAAGATCCAGTCCGGGCACAAATTCGCCGTCATAAGCCTTCTTGGCATGCCTGTTCGGCATCCGGAGCCGGAGCACCTCATCCTTCATGCGCTGTTGCAGGCGCTTGAATTCGTCACTGGTGCCTGCGAGGTTCCGGGCCTCCGGCTCATCCTTGATGGTGTCGTAAATCTCAAAGTCAACCGAGTGATCCGTGGCCTTGAGCCGCAGGCCCTTGTATCCGTCCAAGTAGAGCCCCTGCTGGTTGTTGAACTCCACGTAGACAACCCCATCCCTTTGCCTGCCCTCCTTGCTGAGGGTCGGACGAAGAGACACCCCATCGATCCTGGCGGGCGTCTGCACTCCGGCATAGTCACAGAACGTGGCCATCCAGTCATGAAACTGGGAGGGTCGGTTCGACTTCTGCCCCCCCTTGATGATTGAGGGCCCCCAAGCGAAGGTGGGAACCCGCAGGCCGCCTTCATACGAGGATCCCTTGGACCCCTTGAAGTTGCCCGCCGATTCAAAGACCGTGGGACTCCACCGTTTGCCCTTCAGGTAGGATTCGCGATGCGGGCCGTTATCCGAGGAGAAAACCACGATCGTCTTCCGGTCGATCTTGAGGTCCCTCAGGGTCTGCAGGAGATCACCCACACAGTGGTCGATCCGGGTGATCGAGGTCGCAAAGCGCTCCGCCAGGTCCGTGAGACCCTTTC
>CAWWCX010000456.1:0-3519 GCA_963935445.1 uncultured Roseibacillus sp. | reverse complement strand
GGCAGCTCATCGTCAATGTCGTGACGTCCCGCCCTCCCCTCACGCGGGCGCGCGCATTTTAATCTAATATAATGAAGGCGCACATTTCGCCGCCTCAGCCAAGACCATGCAATCCCATCACCAATCCCCGCAAACAATCCACCATTACCGCACCTGCTCAACCAGTTCCCTCACCTTGCCGCTCATAATCCGTGGCAAAAAACGGAAAACTCAATCACCGGGATCCAGCTTGCTTCCTTCCAAAACCCACTCTTTCAGCTCTTTCCCTTCCGGGTTCATAGGTTGGCTGACGAGTTCACGCATGGCGTTGACCTGCCCTCAGATTAATACCACGAAACAACCTCAATCACCCCTCCGGAGTCTGACGTAAGCGCCTCGACAAAACTTCCTGCGCCGCTAACGACAGCGCCTTCCCCGGCTCCTAGTTGGACGACTGTGCCTCACTGGCACTCTCCAGCTCAATCAAGTTGATCTCATCCCGCACCAGTTTCTTCAGCTCCGGTGGCCCCAGGACCTTGCCCTTGCTTCCCCAGCTCAGCACCCAGCGCAGGATTTCCTCGAGGCGGCTGACATGAAAACAGACCTCCACCCGGTTCCCGGCCCGGTTCAGGAGCCGTAACTCCTGGGTCGGGTGCCAGCGCCGCTCCTGGGCCATCCGGGCAGCGTAATCCCGCAATTCCACCCGCACCACGTAGAGGGCCTCATCCCCGCCGTCGGTCCACACCCCGAAGGAATTCTGCAGGTATTCCGGCCCGTCAAAGTCCTCCGGACGCTCAAAGGAACGCGCCGTCACCCGGCACCGTGTCATCCGGGGCAGCGCGAAGGTGCGCATTGCCTCCCGGTCGAGGTCGTAGCCGATAAGATACCAGCACCCGTCCACTTCCCCGAGGTGATACGGCTGCAGGCGACGCCCCTCCGGAGCCTCCCCTTTCAACTTGTGGTAGTGGAACCCCAGCTCCTTCTGCTCCAGCACCGCACCCGCCAGCTTCCCGAAAAGCTTCATGTCTGCCTTCACCACCCCACCGGGCTTGCGGGAAAAAGCCCGGTCCGCATCGGCCCACGAAAACTGAACCCTTCCCTCGATCATCCTCGTGAGGCGCGCGAAGACCTCCCTCATGGTCTGCTCCAGCGCCGTCCCGCGCACCGACTCGATGGCCTGGCGGGCGAGGAACAGCCCAGCCAACTCCTCTACCCCCATCTCAAACACCGGGAACTCGCTCACATCCTGGCAATAGGTATACCCGTGAAGCTTCTCGTCATACTCCAGGGGGAGCTGCAACTCATCCCGCATGAAGGTGATGTCCCGCTGGATCGTCTTGTCCGTGACCTCCAACCGCTCTGCGAGAGTCCGGCAATTGGGGTAGGAGCCCTCCTTCACAGCCTCATGAATCACATAGATCCTGTGCATCGGCCGTCTCGTTGTCCCGGCCCGGGAGGCTTTCTTCACCGGCATGGGGTCATCCTGCATGAGCATGGCGCATCCTGACAAGCGCCCTCCCCCAGAGATTGTCCTACCCCCTCCCAAAATAGCAATTTCCCGGCCCTTTTAGCTCGTTCCTGACATATGCCACGCCCTCCCGTTGCCCGGGAGAAAGCCCTTCGGCTATCCTGGCAGGCGATCCAACCACATCTCGAAGGGCTTCCGAGTTGACCCGCTCCGTCTGACGTCAGGAGACGTCGCAAAACCCCGGGCCCTCTTTCATCCTGATAGAGTGTCTTCATGGGTTGAATCGCAAGCAACCCTCACCCAGCCAATGTCTGACCCCTCCTGGTAATCTGAAATTAAATTTGAACGAATCCCGTCATGAGCACTCCTACCACTGCCACCACACCTGCCTACTTCGCCTTCCGACCAGACTCCTACTGGGAAGACAACGATCCTCTCTCCGCCATCCTTCGCAACGTGAAGGGATCCAACCGGCGCCAGATGATCACTGACTACTGGAACGCGGGGAAGATCGAGGAACTGGAAGCACCCCTGCTCGCCGACAGCACTGATCCCGGCCTGCGGAGCTTCCTCGAGTCCCTCCATCCTTCCTTCATGGGCGGGGAATACCTTCCCGACCTCCGTCCCACCGAGGTCGAGATCGCCCGCGTCGAACTCCAGTCCACCACCTCGGATGTCATCAGCATCCGGGCCCGGAGGGAACCGGGTGATGAACTTATCCACTACCGAATCGTCGACGAATATGATGCCACCTTCCAGATCCAGCCCGAGACCTCCTCCGCCCCCCTCACCCAGGGAGAGCTCATTTCCCTCCTCGACAACACCAACGGCGGAGAAGATGGCGGACTCGCCCATTGTTACAACATAATGAATAACAATGAGTTATCTGACCCTGATTCTTTACGCCACTTCACCACCGTGAGCTCCACTATCTACCCTGACCTCTTCAACCACTACGATGCCGAGCATGAGAAATGGTGCGAGGAATCCCGGCCGCAGGAGGATGACGAGGACTGGGCTGAGGAAGACGAATGACACCCATACTCACCCGGTTCGGAAGCCCTCCTCACGCGAGCACCCGCATTTTAATCTAATGTAATGAAGGCGCAAATTTCGCTGCCCGACCAGGACCATGCAACCCCATCACCAACCACCGCAAACAATCCATCACGACTGCACCTGCTCAACCAGTTCCCTGGCCTCGCGGCCGACAATCCGTGACGAACAATGGAAAAATAAATCATCAAGATTCCCCCTCTCTCCAAGCCTCCCCCCGTCAATGTCTCACCCCCTTCTATAGGATAAAACTCAAACAAAGATTATCAGCGCAACAATGAACAAGAACCTATTCGAAATCGCCTACATCCTCGACCGCTCCGGGTCCATGTCCCGCATGGTGGAACCCGCCATCGCCGGCTTCAACCAGTTCCTCAGCGAACAGCGTGAGGCCCCGGGTGACGCCCGCCTCAGCCTCATCCTCTTCGATGACCAGTATGAGGTCCCCTGCAATCGCCTCCCCCTCGGTGAGGTCCCTGAACTCGACACCACCACCTATGTCCCCCGGGCCACCACCGCCCTGCTCGATGCCATCGGACGCACCATCAACGAGATCGACCAGAAACTGGCCACCATGCTGGAGGCCGAGCGCCCCGGCAAGGTCATGGTCGCCATCTTCACCGACGGCCTTGAGAATGCCTCCCGGGAATTCTCGCTGGACCGAATCAATGAGTTGATCAGGGACAAGCGCCAAAATCACGGCTGGGAATTCCTTTTCCTCGCCGCCAACCAGGACGCCATCGCCTCCGCCGGTCGCATGGGGATTGATCCCAAGATGGCCGGGACAGTGAAGTTCTCGAAGGCGGGCGTTCATTCCTCCTCCTCCAGCATGTCGCGCAAGATGAGAGCCATTCGTGACTATCAGGCCTCCGGCATATTACACGAAGACTTGGAGATCTCGATGCAGGATATCGCCGCCGAGGAAGAGATCATCGTGAAGAAGAAAAGGAAAAAGCACGACCAGGACAGCTAACCTCCCCCCATTTAACCCTGTCTCTTATACACATCTGACGCTG
>CAWWCX010000455.1:0-3519 GCA_963935445.1 uncultured Roseibacillus sp. | reverse complement strand
GACCGAGACCGGAACCTTGTTGAGACCACCGACGAGCACGCACAGGTCCTCGTGTTTCCTGCCGCCGTAAACGAGTGGGTGACCGTCCCGGGCCCAAACTGCGGTGGCCCGGTTGGCGAGCGCCACGTCCGCCTTGCCGCGATCGACGAGGAGCGGGTTGGCAATCCCACCACCCTTGGCGAGAACCTCAAGGCGCGTTCCGGGTGGCATCTCCTCTGCCATCAACTTGTAGAGCGTGGCGCTGAACACATACCAGGAGGTGCCGAGGCGCATGCCCGCGAAGCGGATATCCCCGGAACGGGTCTCGGGAACGGCAAGGAGAGGCAGGAGTGCGACAATGCGAAGAAGTCGGAGTGGCATACGAAGGGGGAGAACTACTTCAAGGGGGCCGGCGTCCAAAGAGGAAAGCTCGTCCAACATGGTGTGGTTTAGGGGGCTAGTGCCGGGCGGAGCCCCTGATCGCGATCAGCCTGATGCCCCGGGATTCCTTCCGGTAAGGCAAAAATTCCCTTGTCAGGACGCTCTCGGGACCGTATTCCCCGCCGCCCCAATCGAGCAAACACGAACAAAAAGCGGAGATAGCTCAGTTGGTAGAGCAGTTGGCTTTTAACCAATTGGTCCTGGGTTCGAGTCCCAGTCTCCGTACTTTGCTTGGTTTCCCAGTGCGGGGGAACGAGGGGGAGGGGGCCGAGGAGAGCCCAGGATGGTAGCGAGGCCGCTCAGCGGAGGGCCCGCCGGGTGGGCTCGACGCGCGCGCCGCATTCGCGGCGGAATCTGATTGCCACCGTTTTTCGCAGTTTCCAGCCCAAAAGAGGGTTCCGCGGAGACCAAGGGGCTGCTCTCCTAGGGGATTCAAGTGGTGGGGTGTGAAAAAATAAAAAAAAAACGGGATATTCCTTTTCACCGGGCGCTTCCCCGTTTGTAGTAGCCCGCAACTACTGCAACACGCACATGTC
This sequence comes from uncultured Roseibacillus sp., assembly GCA_963935445.1. Lineage (GTDB taxonomy): Bacteria > Verrucomicrobiota > Verrucomicrobiia > Verrucomicrobiales > Akkermansiaceae > Roseibacillus_B. The sequence continues at coordinate 2,563 of CAWWCX010000455.1, read as the reverse complement.
TAAAAAAGCACTGATCACCTTTTGCTCTGCGTTCGCCTTGGCTGGAACAGCTGGCGCGGTCACCGTTGGATTTGGCCCCAACCTCGTCGGGGTCCAGGACACCCCGGCCGGTAACAGCGGAGCAAACCAGATGCGCCAGAACATCAACATCACGAATACCGTGGTCCTTGCTCCGGGTGTTTACCGGGCAACAAGCTGGGATTACAACGCAGCCCCGGATTCCACGGTGCCCGGCGTCACTCAGCCGGTTTTCCCGTTCATCACGATGATCAACAGCCCGGGTAATCATACGGTGCTTGCCTCCGGGGCCACCATTGACACCGAGCCCGGAATCCAGAACGGCGTGGCCTTCGGTGGATCAAACGACACGTTCACCATCCCTCTCGGGGGAGCGACGATTGCAGCGGGTGTGCAGAATCTCAATCAGGCGGGTGTGCAGAACAGCATCCTGACCGACACGAGTTTCGGGCAGACCGATCATGCCAACAGCGGAAACTTTGACGATGCCGCCAACATCGGTGCTTCACTTACCAACCGCGGGCACGGTGGCCTGACAAGGACCTACGGATTCTCGGTTGAGGTGGAACTGATTCCTGAGCCCTCCAGCCTTGCACTCGTTGGGTTGGGCGGTCTCTTCCTGCTTCGCCGCCGCCGGTCCTAGAGAAACCGGGCTTTTTGCCGGAAACTAATTTCTACGGGGGGCGGCCAGGGAATCTGGCCGCCCCGTTTTTCTTCCCCTGAATCGAATTGCAGCGTCTCCAACGGCTGCCAACCATCAAGCTATCCATGTCAAAGAAACGGACTCTCCTCACCTCCTGTCTCGGCGTTGCTCTCTTCAGCGACGTTGGCGCGATCAAGATTGGATTTGGAACAGATCTCGTCGGCGTGCAGGACACCCCGGCCGGTAACAGCGGAGCAAACCAGATGCGCCAGAACATCAATATCACGGATACTGTCTTTCTTCCGGCGGGGACCTATCATGCGACTTCGTGGGAGTATAATGCTGCTGCGGCTTCCACCGTCCAAGGTGTCACTCAGCCGGTCTTTCCTTTCCTGACCATCATGAATGGCCCCGGCAACCACACCGTGGTGGCTTTTGGAGAGACCATTGACCCGGATACAGGCGTGCAGACCGGTGTAAGCTTCGGGGGGGACAACCACACCTTCACGATTCCGGCCGGGGGGGCCACGGTGGCAGCGGGCATTCAGAACCCGAGCCGGGCAGGTGTGCAGAACAGCATCCTGACAGACACCAGCTTCGGGACGACCGATCACGCCAACAGCGGAAACTTCGATGAGGCCGGTAGTGTGGGGGCGACTCTCGACAGCTTCGGCCATGCCAATCTGAGCCGGACCTATGCCTTTGCGATCGAGGTGGAGGAAGGCGAGGTGACTGACGGGGATGGGGACGGCTTGCCGGCCAGCTGGGAAGAGGCCAATGGGCTGGACGATTCCGATGATGGATCTACGGGCGAAAGTGCTGCCGGCGCCAAGGATGGGCCGAATGGCGCACTCGGTGATCCCGACGACGACGGCCTGGATAATGCCGGTGAGTTCGAGCGCGGGACCGACCCGCAGAATAAGGACAGTGACGGCGATTCTATCAGCGATGGCCAGGAGGTCGCTGACGGGACCGATCCCAGCGTCGAGGACAGTGACGGCGACGGTTTGGACGATGGGGTGGAGAATTCTCTGGGGAGTGACCCGCTCGATTCGGACAGTGACAACGACGGGCGCTCGGACGGCGAGGAATTTGCGCTGGGCAGTGGCATTAATGATCCGAACAGCCCCGGCTGGGTCCGGATCGGCTTTGGTCCGGAGCTGGTTGGCCAGGTGGACACGCCCTCCGACGGGTTCAGCAACCAGATGCGTCAGAACATCAATATCACTGATACGGTTTTCCTGGAGGCGGGGACCTACCAGGCCAGAGCCTGGGACTACAATGCGGCGCCGGACGCCACCAATGGAGCGACGCAACCGGTCTTCCCCTTCCTGACCATTGTGAATGGGCCAGCCGATCACACGGTTCTGGCGGTGGGTGAAACCATCGACACCGAGCCAGGCATCCAGTTGGGTGTTCCCTTTGGCGGAGAAGAGAGTGTGTTCACCATTCCGGAGGGCGGGGCTACCGTGGCGGCCGGTATTCAGAACACAAATGCGGACGGCGTGACCAATAGTATTTATACCGATACCTCCTTTGGATCGACCGACCACGCCAACCCGGCGAATTTCGATGAGGCCGTCCTTGGAGCCAACCTGGTCAGCTTCGGGCATGGCAACCTGACCCGCACCTATGCCTTTTCCATCGACGTCGGCCGGGGGTCGGGTGAAGAGCCGCTCAAGCTCGCCATTGACCGGGATGGAGACAATCTTGTCCTCGAGTGGGAAAGCAAGCCGGGGATGTTCTACAACCTGAAGACCACTGCGGATCTCTCGGCCGCCCCGGCCACATGGGACCCGGTGGAGGTGGGCGGGATCTTTGACATCCCCTCTTCCCCGCCTCTCAACGTGCACACCATTGTGCGGCCAGCCGATCGGGAGCGCTTTTACCGGGTGGAGGAGT
>CAWWCX010000454.1:0-3521 GCA_963935445.1 uncultured Roseibacillus sp. | reverse complement strand
CAGACCTTTGGGGATGAGAGCGCTTGGATCGGTAGCACGGGGGATAACTTTGTGGGACTGAACCTGGGAGCTCTTCCTCGCACGATCCGGAGTTTTGCCTTTGGCCGGGACAATACGGGGGTGGAGACGGACCGATCGCTGGGAGTCTTCACAGTGCAGCTGACCGACGTGGCGGAGCCCGATGAGACCACGGCAGATGGAGATTGGGTAACGGTTGGAGAAATTACGTATGAGGCGGGCAATCCACAGGATCCCCACCTGCGGCACCGTTTCAATATTGTGGAACAGGCGGCGACGGGGATTCGCTTGCTGACACCTGATGGTGCAGCGATCGATGAACTGGAAGTTTACGCCGAACGTTACACTCCGCCTCCGCCGGCTGCGGTGAGAATCAACGAGGCGCCCGGGTTCACCGTGACCTGGGACGGAAACGATGGAGATCACTTCGATGAGAATCCGCCTCCCGCCGGGGCCACCGTGCCGGACAACCTTGCACTTGCGAGCAATGGTGGGGTGCCTTTTGGCAGCGCGGATTCCCAGTTTGTGCCGACCCACCAGATTGCGAATCTGAATGATGGATTCTATGGCAACTCCAGTAGTCACATCAACGGCCCCGGAGTCTCGCCGGCGTTCTTCGGGATCGCCTTGCCGGGTCCCACCGCGCTTACCGCGATAGCCTGGGGGAGGGATAACGGGAATGGGGCCTTTGATGATTCCTTCGGGGGAACCGATCCCTGTGGTGGGCAGTGCGATGACCGGAGTGTAGGCTTTTACGTTCTGCAGTTTACGGATGTAGCCGATCCTGACGCGCAAACGGGCGATGAAGACTGGACGACCATCGCTGAGTTCGAATACACCGGAGGGCTTGGCACGGACAATTCTCCCGGGGGGCTCTTCACGGAGTGGTTGCGTCATCAATATGAGATCGGAGTGAACGGCGGTGGAGCGCTCGTGGCGACCGGGGTAAGGATCGTGATTCCCGCCCCGCATCCGCCGAACGACATCGCGATCGACGAGATCGAGCTCTACGGAGCGGGGGCCGCCCCGGAGCGGCCTCGGTTGGAGGTGGCACGCACACCCGATGGCAAGATCACCCTCACCTGGGACAGCAAGGTCGGGCGGATTTACAACGTGCGAAGTGTGCAGGACCCCTCCGTGGGGAACCCGGTCACCTGGCCGATTTATGACGGCCTAGAGAACCTGGAACCCACGTTCCCTGAAAACTCGGTGAGCTTTGCCTTCCCGGACGACGGGGAACGCTTCTTTGTGGTGGAGGAGTTTCCCGCGCCGCCGGAGGCGGTCTTCACGGACCACCTCGACGGAGGGGTGGATGACTGGACGATGGGATCAGAAGGATTGGCTGGAACGGCGTGGCAACACGGTTCGCCCAGTAATGTGGGGCCGGTTATGGCGAACAGTGGAGCCAACTGCTTTGGAACGAACCTTGATGCGTTTTACGGAGTGGACGCGAATGTCTGGCTCCGTTCTCCGGCGATTGATTTGTCGGGAGCTGCGGAAGCGACCCTGTGCTATCAGCAGTACAAGGCGATTGAAAATCCCAATCCAGATGTCTTTGATTTCGCACAGCTTGCTGTGCTGGATGCGGGCAGCAATGAGGTCTTGGCGGTGATCGAGACCAATATCACCGGATTTTCGGACGACTGGCAGAAGGTGACCAAGGCCCTGCCGGCGGAGGCACTTGGGAAGGCGGTCAAGATCGAGTGGCGCTTGCGAAGCGATGATATTGAGAACTATGAGGGCTGGTACATCGATGATGTGGAGGTGACGATCCCCTAACTGATTGCTTGCGCCGTCCCGGAGGGTGGGCGAGCGTTGTGTTTTACTCCCTAATGCCCCCCGATTCCAGAACCCGGCAACCCGTCAGGCAGGCGCTTGCAGTGGCTCTGCTTGCCTGTGCCTGGGGTGGACTGGTGCGAGCGGATAGCGTGGTGGTGTTCAACGAGCTTCACTATCATCCGGCGGGAGTTCTCGATCCGGAGTGGATCGAACTGCACAACCAGATGGCGATCGATGTCGACCTCTCGGACTGGCGCATGAGAGGCGGGGTGGATTTTGATTTTCCATCGGGGACGGTCATTCCGGCCGGCGGCTACCTGGTGGTCGCGGGTGACCCGGGCAGGATGGAGGTTCCTGCGCTCGGCCCCTGGGACGGATCACTGGCGAACGACGGAGAAGAGATTCGGCTGCGAAACAATTCGGGGCGGCTCATGGACCGGGTAGATTATCGCGACCGGGGACGCTGGCCGATTGGTCCGGACGGGTCGGGAGCAACTCTGGCGAAGGCTGACGAGGATACGATGAGCGGACATCCGGCAAGCTGGACGACGAGCAGGGAGGTGGGAGGAACGCCAGGGGCGGCAAACTTTTCTGATGGCTCGGAGGTGGAGCCGGCGCTGGTTATCATTCCGATTGATGGGCAATGGCGATATAACGAGGGTGGAGTGGCTCTTCCGGAGGATTGGGCGCGGAGCACACATGCTGTCGGCATAGATGGTTGGAAAGAGGGTGCGGGGTTGTTGGGGTTTGAGACGACCCCGGCGTCGCTCCCGGAAGCGCTCGCGACACCCTTAGCGGATACAAGGCAGAATGACTTCATCACCTACTACTTTGAGACCGAGTTTCAATTGTCGGCAGCGCAGGTTGCACGGGTGAGGCTCCTGGAGATGCGGCACGTGATCGATGACGGGGCGATCTTCTATCTCAATGGGGCAGAGGTTGGCCCCCGCTTCAACATGAGTGCAGGGGCGGTGACGTCGGAGACCACTTCGAATGCGGTTGTGCGCAATGCGGATTACGAGGGGCCGTTCAGTTTGTCGACGGCCAACCTGGTGGAGGGTATCAACCGGATCTCGGTGGAAGTGCATCAGCAGGCGGCGAACAGCAGTGACATCATCTTCGGGTTGGAACTGAGTCTGTCGCTGGCAGCTGCGGCAGCGGAGGGAGACGTTCCGGTGGTCATTAATGAACTTTCGGGAACCGGGGAGGATGTGTTTCGCATCGAGCTGGCCAACCGTTCAAGCGGGCCGATGGAAGTTGGTGGGATGGTGATTGCCTCGGTGGGGGTGACGGACGCCAGTGTCATGTTGCCGGGCCCGCAGGTAATCGGGCCCGACGGGTTCCTGGTGCTGGATGAGGCGCTACTCGGATTCCGGCCGGAGAATGGAGACCGGCTCTTTGTGTTTTCTCCCGGACGGCTGGAGTTGCTCGCGGCCGCGCGGGCCGATGACCTGCCTCGGGCCTGGTCGCCGGCGCATGGACGACATCTCGTCCCGGACGGATCGAGTTTTGGATCGACGAATACCTTCTCAATCAATTCGGACATCGTGATCAACGAGATCATGTATCACTTCCGGGAGGATCCTGGAGTGGCGGCAGGAGAACCCCTTGTGGAGCGCAGCGAGTTGATCGGGTTTTCGGACAGCTGGCGCTACAATGATACGGGGGATGACCTGGGAGCTGTCTCTTATACACATCTGACGCTGCCGACGATATGCAGTGTG
>CAWWCX010000453.1:0-3538 GCA_963935445.1 uncultured Roseibacillus sp. | reverse complement strand
CAACTCCTCCCCGCTTTGCAACCGGACTGTCCCATCACCGATCTCATCCACTTCACACTGGTAGCGAAATTGCGCGCCCCTCTTTTCGGCTCCAGCCTTCAAGCCTTCCAGGAATCTTCCGGGTTCCAGATGGCAGTCCTGCTCATACCAGATTCCTCCCCGCACCCTCATTTCCACCGCCGGATCCAATTCCTGCAGACGTTCTGGATCGCACACCTCCACCCGCAGACCAAGCTCCCTCCCGCGCTCAGCCAGTTCTGCTTCCTCTTCCAGAAGCTTGCAGGTCTCGCACAGCATCAGGAGTCCTCGTTTCTGTAATCCAAAGTCGAACTCCTTCGCGAGCTCCCCAAACAGGTCCCGGCTCGCCAGCTGAAGATCCCGCAGGAGGTTCACACTGGCAGCCACGTGCCGGGCATTGGAGTGCAACATGAAGGCCAGTCCCCATCGGGCCAGATCCAGACTCAGGCGCGGTCTCACGTAAAACGGGCTTTCCGGGTTGAGCAACCACTTGAGCCCCTGCATCACCACCCCTGGCGCCGCCAGGGGCGTGAAATGACTCGGCACGATCATCCCCGCATTTTCGCGCGAACAGTTATTCCCATCAGCGGCCTCTCTCTCCAGGACCACTACTTTGCGCCCTTCCCGCGCCAGGAAATAGGCACAGCTGAGGCCAATGACCCCTCCACCAACAATAAGAACCCGATCGTTCACGCGCGGCACTCTACCCGGACCGACTTTCACCTTCACCTTCCCTTTCATTCTGATATGCAGACAGATAACTTTTCTTGGAAATACAATGCCACTTCCTTTCTGGGTTCTTTCCGTCTTCGCGCTTCTCCTGGTCGTTCCCGCCCGGGCCGGGAAACCGAAGTTCGCAACCCTCGATGTGGCAAAGGCCTTCGAGGCTTACCATCTCACCATCACCGAACGCAACAGGGTCAGCGAGGCCCGTGCCAAACTGCAGCAGGATTCCCGCCGGGAGACCCTGAAACTTCTCGCGGTGGAACTCAGGGACCTCAAGGAACAGGTGGAGGATTCAACCTTCACCGAGGAACAGCGTAAGGACTTCTATCGCGACTACATGATGAAGAACTTCGAGCGGGATTCTCTGAAGCGCGAGCATGACAAGTATCTAGAGGAACAGAACAGGCTCATAAACGAAGGGATGGTCAAAAGGACCTACCAACTGCTCGAAGATGTCCGGACCCTTGCCCGGAAGATTGCCGAGGAGGATGGCTTTGACTACGTCTTCGAAGTGAGCGGTAAAACCAGCTCCCAACTTTCAGCTCTCATCTACATTCGAGAGGCCACGGACCTCACCGCCCGGATCATCGGCGAACTCAACAGGAACGCTCCCAGGAAGGATGTAGCTGCCAACGAAGGCCCATAGGGCCACATCGCAGCTGCCGTCCACCACGGATACACACCGGGAAGCACCGTGCTCCGCGGGGCCCCGTCGCCCGCAGGACCAGAGGAGCTGTCGTAGCCGGGCGGGACGCGTGTTACCGCACCTACTCCTCGTCTACGGTTTCATCCCGCTGATAGATCGGGAGCTGCCGGTACGGAACGGTAAAGGCGAGCACCATCGTAGCGGTTCCATAAACCCGACCCGCTTCCCTGCTGTACCACGACCCATCCGCCTTTTGCTTGGGAAGGTAGTTCGTATACATCCAGTTTGCGTAGGTTTCCCAGTATTTGCCCCCCAACTGGAACATGCCCTGGGCGGAGTAGTAGTTCCCATAATACTCGAACTGGTAATTGGAAAGGCGCCGGTGATTACGCAGAACAAACTCACCGGCCTTGATGGTGGCCGGCTTGCCGTGCTCGCCGCAGAGCTCCAGACAAAGCAGGCCCATCCCCGTGAGCGATTCCTTGTGACTCGTGCGATCCGAGTAGCCAAAGCTGCCCAGGCGGTCGTCGTAATGCCTGTAGAGATAGGCCACCGCATCCTCGATTGCCTGGTCGGGCACCGCCGCCCCGTTCAGCTTTGCCGAACGGAGGGCCATCAGCGCCCATCCGCTGCAGGACGTGTCACTGTCCCTCGATCCCGGATGATAACGCCATCCGCCCTGATGCCGGGATGACTTCGGAACGCGCTGAGCCCGCAAAATGAGCTGCAGGGCCCGCGGAAGGGCCTCCTTGATCCTCTTCTGGCGCTCTGGATCGACCATCCCGGAAACCTCTGAAATAAACAAGGTGCTGATATTGTGAGCATACATGGGACCACTCCCCGCATGCCCTGCGACAAAAAGACCGTTCCGCTCCTGGTGCCGTAAAACGTAATCGATACAGCGATTGATATTCGCAGCATAAGGCCCCTCCGTCGGCATGTGGCCCTTCGAAAGAAAGGCCATGCCTACCAGCGAGGGCATCCCCGTGGATGTTCCGTAGTTCTCCGGAAAGCTTCCATTGCGCTCCTGCACCCGGGCGAGAAACTGCAAACCACGTTCCACCGAGGGATCAACCTTGGCCTTCCACTCGGAAAAGACGGTCTTCGGCACGTCCTGGGCAGCAACTCCCCATGAGAGGAAGCAGGCTCCCAACAGCACTCTAACGATCACGCTTCTCATTACCTGTCTCAACATTCAGAACTAGCGATCCCCCTTTGCGACCTGCTGGAAGTAACGCTTGACCAGGCCTCGGTAATCTTCAGGCACTGCACCGCCTCCAGCTCCCGCCACATCGGAGCGAAGCACTTCCTTGAGTTTCTCCCAGTCCTTGGCGCTTACTCCCAGCTTTGCGAGTTCGGGCGGAACACCGGGGTCCGCCTGGGCGGTCTGGGGTCCCTCCTGCGGCTGCTCACCCGGCTGCTGACCCGGCTGCCCGGGTTGCTGCCCGGGTTGCTGCCCAGGTTGCTGCCCGGGTTGCTGCCCCCCCTGCATGGCCTGCATCGCTTGCTGAGCCGCCTCGGAGAGGGCTTGCGCAGCCTGTTGAGATGCCTCCGCCTGCTCACCTGCGCTCTGAGCCTGTGACGCCTCGGCAGCTGCCTCCATGGCTTCCGCCAAGGCCTCACCCGCACCCGGAAGCTGGTTCGGGCCCGGTTGCTGGGCAGCAGCCTGCTGCGCCTGCTGGGCGAATTGCTGGGCTGCCTGCTCCAAGGCTTGAGCAGCATTTCCAAAATTCTCTGCAGCCTGCGCATGTTGCTGCGCAGCGGCCTGCGACTGTCCCTGCTCACCCGCCTGCGCCGCCTGCGCCGCCTGCTCGCTTCCCTGCTGAGCCTGCTGGGAGGCTTGAGCCATCTGTCCCGATTGCCCGCTGAGCTGGGGTAGATTCTGAATTGCCTCTGCCAACGCAGCAGCCTCCGCAGCCTGCAGTTCCTGCACCGCCTGTAACGCCTGGTCTATATCTCCAGCAGCCAGCGACTCCAGAGCTTCCGCAATCTCAGCCTGCCGCTCCGCCAGCTCGGCAAGCTGCGGATCGGCGGCGTCTCCTGACTCAGATTGTCCGCTGCCAGATTGCTCGCCCTCGCCGGGCTGCTGGCCTTCGCCGGGCTGCTGGCCTTCGCCGGGCTGCTGGCCTTCGCCGGGCTGCTGGCCTT
>CAWWCX010000452.1:0-3548 GCA_963935445.1 uncultured Roseibacillus sp. | reverse complement strand
GGCCAGAGGGGTTGGCCGCGAGCGGCCTACGGGCCCCGGGCGGCTCCTGCCGCGCAAGATGCTCCCCCGCACTTGCTTCCCGGCGGGCTGGGCCTTTACATCCCGCCATGCGGACTTTGACGGGACTCCAACCGAGCGGCGTGCTGCACGTGGGCAACTACTTCGGCGCGATGCGCCCGGCAGTGCAATTGCAGGAGGAGGGCGAGGCCTTCTATTTCGTGGCGGATTATCATGCGATGACCACCACGCATGATGCTGCTGAATTGCGCGAGAATGTCCGCGGAGTGGCGGTGGACTTTCTGGCCTGCGGCCTGAACCCGGAGAAGTCCGTTTTCTGGAGGCAGAGTGATGTCCCCGAAGTGTGTGAACTGACCTGGATTCTCTCCACGGCATGTCCGATGGGCCTGCTGGAGCGCTGCCATTCCTACAAGGACAAGATTGCCAAGGGAATTGCGGCAAGCCACGCCCTCTTTGCCTACCCGGTGCTCATGGCCGCGGATATTCTGCTCTATGACTCTAACCAGGTCCCGGTTGGCGAGGACCAGAAGCAGCACTTGGAGGTCACTCGCGACCTGGTCATCAAAATCAACGAGCGCTACGGGGAGGGGACCCTGATCCTGCCGGAAGCCCTGATTCCCGAGGCGGTGGCCAAGGTTCCCGGCCTCGACGGGCAGAAGATGAGCAAGAGTTATAACAACACCCTGCCTATCTTCGGTGAGGAGAAGCCGCTTCGAAAGACAGTCATGCGGATTGTGACCGACTCCACTCCCGTGGAAGATCCGAAGCCCACTGATGGCTCAGTCATCCTGGAGCTGTACAAATTGTTTGCTGGCGAAACGGATTACGAGCAGATGATTGCGGATTATCAGGCAGGCGGCTTTGGCTACGGGGAGTTCAAGAAGCGCCTTTGGGAAGCCTACTGGGATTTCTTCGCGCCGATGCGGGCGCGCCGCGAGGAGCTGTTGGCGGATCCGGGCTATGTTGACAAGGTGTTGGCTGATGGGGCGGCGCGGGCGCGGGAGGAAGCCGAACGGGTACTCACCCGGGTTCGCAAGGCGGTAGGCCTGGCCTAGCTTAATGGGGCAGTGCCGGGGTATCGGGTGACGGTTCTGAATGAGGGAAAGAAGGGTTCAGGGCCCGGCCTCAGGTGGCAGCAGGATACACGAGCCAGCAATCTATCAGGCTCGGCCGGGTGTCAGAGATGGGCAACCGGCGGTGTAACCATTGGATGACCAGTGAAGGGAAATTGCCTCGTTACGCCCAAGATGCTCACACAAAATGCGTAAATAAAAAGAAGCTTCCAGGATCCGGGAGTGCTGCCTTTCAGATGCATAGTCGCCTGTGAACAAGGCAGTTAAGCAGTTATTCGCTCCCTGGCGCGCGTCCGCTCTTGCGGGCAGACAGACTCTGCTACGCCAAATATCTTTCAATGTACAATCCCTTGATGGGGCATCTATCAAGCCCGATTAGCTCTCATAGTCCTTTGATCTTTTCAGTTTGACCTAATCGAGGTTTCGTTAGAAACTGCCCTCGGATTAACTGAATTCTTTAAAGGAGGACAGGTGCAAAGCGACTTACTGCACACGGAGAAGATTCTGGCTGACCGCAAGGTGTTCTTTCTGGATTTGAAGGAGAACGCTCGCGGCAAGGTAGTGAAGATCACTGAGGATGTCGCGGGGAACCGCGACACCATCATGGTTCCGGCGGAAATCCTCGGGGATTTTATCGCCGCCTTGCAGGACATCCAGTCGACCTCTGACTCGGAGTAGGCCTTCGGGCTTCCGAGAAAGAGAGGTCAGCGTCCTTGCCGGGCCGCTTCGTAGAGAACCACTGCAGCCGCGGTTGCCAGGTTCAGTGAGCGCGTTCCCTTCTCGCTCATGGGAATGCGGACCAGGCGATCCCGGTGCGCTGCGAGGAGGGACTCGGGCAGTCCCCGGGTCTCGCAACCACAAATAAAATAGTCTCCGGCACGGTAGGAGCAGTCCCAATGCGTCGTAGTTCCCTTGGTTGTGAGAAACCAGGTTCGATCGGGGGGCGCGCTGGCGAGGAGCTCATCCAGAGTATCCCAGAGCTCGACGTTCACGTCCTTCCAGTAGTCCAGGCCGGCCCTGCGGACATGCTTGTCATCCAGCGAGAACCCCAATGGCTTGACGAGGTGAAGAGTGGAGCCCGTGGCAAGGCAGAGTCGACCTGCTGCGCCTGCATTGTGGGGAATCTCGGGGGAGACAAGGACGAGATTGAACATCGGAAGGAAGGCTATTTCGGCCTCGAAGTTGGGTGAACGGCACCAAAAAAAACGGCCCCAGTTCAAAGGGGCCGCTGAAAGATTCGAGGATGGCAGCCCAATCGGCAGGCGGGCGTTTAGTTGGCTGCCGCTTCGGTTACATTGACCCGGCGGCCATCGCGGTCGAAGTAGACGTTGCCGTCGACCAGTGCGAAAATGGTGTGATCGCGGCCGATTCCGACATTGCGCCCGGCATGCCACTTGGTGCCACGCTGGCGGATGATGATATTTCCGGCAATGACCGTTTCGCCGCCGAATTTCTTAACGCCCAGCCGCTTGCTTCTCGAGTCGCGGCCGTTCTTGACGGAGCCTTGTCCTTTTTTGTGAGCCATTGGTCAGAGGGGTCTGATGTCTGAGATGTTCGGGAGGTGGGAATCCGGAGTTCAGCTGGCGATGCCGGTGATTTCCAGCTTGGTGAGTGCCCGGCGGTAGCCCTTGGTCTTGTGGTAGCCCTTGCGGCGCTTCAGCTTGAAGGCGATTCCCTTCGGGCCCCGGAACTGGTCAACAACCTTTGCCGTAACAGACGCGCCATCGATGAGGGGCGTTCCCACAGTGGTGTTGGAGCCGTCATTGACGAGGAGGACTTCCCCGAAGCGGATCTCATCGTCGACCTCCGCGTCGAGCTTTTCGACATCGAGCTTGTCGCCTTCCTGAACGCGGTACTGTTTGCCGCCGGTCTTGAATACTGCGTAGGACATGGTGGTGAAGGGGGCGAATTAAATAAGCGGTCAACCGGGCACCAGTGGCGCGGCGGGCCGGGAATTCACCACAGTGGCCTGACCGGGGCAAGAAATTTTTGCCAAATGGGCCCAGGGTCCGCAGAGTGTCCGGGCATGGAATTTCCCCGGGAATGCGAGGATCCGAGCGCCCTGCGGGCGTTGGGAAGGGCCATGGCCGGGCCCATGGCAGGAGGTGGAGTGATCGGGCTGGATGGGGAACTGGGGGCCGGAAAGACTGAATTCGTCAAGGGATTGGCGGCTGGCCTGGGCTGCCCCGGCCCGGTGACGAGCCCCACTTTCCCGCTGTTGCACGAATATCACGCTCCCACGGGGCCGCTCTATCACTTCGATTTTTACCGAATCGAGAGCGCGCAAGAAATTCTCGAGGTAGGCTGGGACGAACTGCTCGAGGAGCCAGGGGCAGTCGTGGCTGTCGAGTGGGCAGGGCGTTTCCCGGATTTGTTCCCTCCCGGCAGCCTGCGCCTCCAGTTGGAAGTGAACGCAGGGGGTTCCCGGACCGTTTCCCGCCTCTTGCCCTAGGAAGC
>CAWWCX010000451.1:0-3556 GCA_963935445.1 uncultured Roseibacillus sp. | reverse complement strand
CACACTGCATATCGTCGGCAGCGTCAGATGTGTATAAGAGACAGGGCCGGCCCCTCCCGGCCCCATCCCGTTCCAGATGACATAGCGATTGCGGATCGCCTCTTGTCCTTGCTGAACTGGGTCACCGAAAACTCGGGACGGAAGCTGGAGCACCTGTGGAAAGCATTGCTTCCCGAGAAGGTGAGTGATCAGGAAAAAACCGGCTGGTATCATGACCTGCACTGGCTGCTGAACCAGGGTTACGTCCTCCTCATGGCGGATAGCACGGTTCACCGTGCCAAGTCGGGCGGAGCCGGCGGGCAAAAGGCTTCCGCCGCAAAGGTGTCGCACAAGAAAGAGAAGACCCCGGCAGGGGCTCTTGCCTCTCGGGAGGAGAAAGGCATTGAGCTGCCACCGGCCGGGGAAGTTGCTGCGCCGGCATCCACCCCGGCGACCGGACGCCTCCCGGGGCTCTACGCCCAGAATGGGCGGAAGCTCGGAAGAGCGCGGCAAGTCGTTGCCGAGCTGGATGCACGAGGCTTGCGCCCGCGCTGTGACCGGCCTGTGGAGGAAGAGCAGGAGGGGAGCGATGATGCAGAATTGCCCATCGGATAGGCCAGAAAGTGTTCATCTCGCCGGCCGAGCGGCTTCGAAATTGACTGAGAGCCGCCGTCTGGGGCACGTTCTTGGCCAAGGCGTGAGTAGTTCTTCCCAATTGCCGGATGGCTGGTTTGGCTCCCGGGAGAGTAAGCCGGCGGCCCTGAATCTCGTTGAGGGATCCCCTGCGGTTCCTTGTGAGGCCCGTCCCTTCCCCTTCTGGCTTGCCGGCGTGATTGCCACGCTGGTCCTCGTGCTTGGGTCGGTGGGTCTGCGCCTCTGGATCCTTCCGATCATTCTGGCGGAACCTGAATTTGATGCCCCGACAATTGATGTCAGGAGTGTCAGTCTGGAGGAGAAGAGCGCCGAGGACCCTCCTCCCGCGGCGCGGTCCCGGGTCCGGGGCGTGCCGCCGGTCGCTCCGCGGGTCCATGTGCCGATGCCGGTTCCCGCGGTCCAACCGCAGGTGGTGCAGGCACCTCTGATCCCGCCAAGGGTGGAACCATACGACCCGAGCGAGATCCTCGAGGAATCGGAGTTGCCCTTCCCGGTGCCGGAACCTGAGAAAGTTGCGGAGACGCCCCCAAAGCCGGCCCCGTCCGGCAGGGTGGAACGCTCCAGCAAGCCGAGGACAACACCCCGCCCAAAGGTGGCGGAGGAAACCTCTCGGCCTGTCCGCGTCCTTCGGCGTTACGACCCTGCCTATCCCAGAAGTGCTCGCCAGGCGGGAGCGGAAGGCCGTGTGATGCTGGATGTGCAGGTAAAGAGCGACGGCCGGGTAGGCTCGGTACGGGTGCTTGCCACGTCGGGCAACCGCGCCCTCGACTCCACTGCCATCGCGGCGGTCAAGCGTTGGTCATTCTCGGCGGCCGAGAAAGGGGGTAAGCCGGTTACCTCGAACGTGCGGGTTCCGTTCCGCTTCTCGCTGAAGTAGGTCAATGAGGGGAGTGTTGGGAAAGCTCCTCAGAGAGCAAGGTCGGCCGCCGGCTCGCTGGAGGGGCGGAGAAGGCAGGGGCCTACAAATCGGAAGCCTCGAGTTTGGCCCGCATGGTTTCCACCTCATCCGAGAGCTCCGACCACTCGCTGTAGGCCTTCTCAAGCTGTTCTCCCACCGACTGAAAGGCATTGCTGGCTTTCCGCAGTTCCTCCGCGTCACTGGCCACTTCCGGATTGGACATGTGCTCGGTGAGGGTTTCCCTGGCGGACTCGAGTTCAGAGATTTTCGATTCGAGGTCTGCGAGACGGTCTTCGAGGGGCTTCAGGACCCGGTTGCGTTGCTGGCGGGCTTCCGCCTTCCGACGGCGCTGTTCCTTGCGATTGACGGAGTTTAAGTTGCCCTCGGGGGCCTGCCCTGTTGGGGTGGTTGACGAACCGGAACCGCGCTGCTCCTCGGCCACCTTGTCCAGGTAATAGCTGAGGTTTCCGAAGAAGAGCCGGGGGGGCTGCCCCTGGCGGAACTCGAGGGTGCGCTCCACCACCGGGTCGAGGAAGGCACGGTTGTGGGAGACGATGATGACTGTGCCGGTGTAGTGGTTCAGGGCGCTCTGCAGGACTTCCTGCGACTGCATGTCCAGATGATTGGTGGGTTCGTCGAGAATGAGAAAATTGGCCGGCCTCACCAGCATGCGGACGAGGGCGACCCGGGAGCGTTCTCCGCCGGAGAGCACACCCACTTCCTTGAAGACGTCATCGCCCCGGAAGAGGAAACAGCCGAGAAGATTACGGGCATGGGGCAGGTTGTCGCGACTGGCGACCTCTTCCACGGTCTGGAGCACGGTGCGCTTGGGATCCAGCTCATCGGCGTGGTTCTGCGAGAAGAAGGAGGGGAGGATCTTGGAACCGAGTTCATGGGTGCCCTTTGCCGGGGTTTCTTCCCCGGTAATGAGTCGGCAGAAGGTGGACTTGCCGGCACCGTTGGGTCCCACCACCGCGATCTTCTGTCCACGGGTGATCTCCAGGTCGAAGTTGTCGAAGACAGTCAACTCCCCGTAGCGCTGGGCACTTCCCTCCAGCTTGGCCACGCTGTGGGCGCCGAGGGGGGGAGGGGGGAACGTGAAGTTCATGGTGACCTCCTCGTCCTCGATTTCGATACGCTCCATCTTCTCGAGCTGCTTGATCCGGCTCTGGACCTGCGAGGCCTTGGTGCTCTTGGCGCGGAAGCGGTTGATCCAACGTTCCGTCTTCTCAATTTCACGCTGTTGCGCACGATACTGCTTCTCGAGGATTTCCCTCCGCAGGGCGGATTCCTTCACAAAGAAGGAGTAATTGCCTGCATACTCCGAGGCCTGGCCTCGCTCGAAGGCGATGGTGCGGGTGGTGAGGTCGTCGAGGAGGGAGCGGTCGTGCGAGATGATGGCAATCGCTCCCCGGTAGTCGCGCAGGAAGCTCTCCATCCAGCGCTGGGCATCGACATCGAGATGGTTGGTGGGTTCGTCGAGAAGAAGGACGTCCGGTTCCCGAAGGAAAAGTTTGGCCATCGCGATGCGCATCTGCCAGCCACCGGAAAACTCCCCGCAGTCCCGTTCGAAGTCAGTTCGCCGGAACCCGAGTCCTCCGAGCACGGATTCGATCCGGGGCTTGATGCGGGTGGGGTCGAAGTGCTCGAGCTTGAGCTCCAGTTCCCCGATCTCATGGAGGAGTTCCGAGTAGGGATCAGAGCTCGGGTCGAGACCTTCCAGGCGGGCCGAGCGCTGGTCGATCTGCTGCTGGAGTCCTCTGGCCTCGGCAAAGGCGGACTCTGCCTCGAGCCACAGGCTGTGACCTGAGAGGTGGATGCCGTCCTGTGGCAGGTAGCCCACCTGGCACCCCTTCGGCATGGTGATGCGACCGGAATTCGGCTCGATCACGCCCGCGATGCATTTCATCAGGGTGGACTTCCCCGCGCCGTTCGGGCCGGCGAAGGAGATCCGGTCTTCCCTGGTCACGACGAAGGAGAGCCCGTCAAAAAGGACGCGGGCTCCGACCTCGACACGGAGTTGCT
>CAWWCX010000450.1:0-3579 GCA_963935445.1 uncultured Roseibacillus sp. | reverse complement strand
TTGCCCGCTACTGCATCTCACGTGGCTCGCTCGCGGTGGACGGCATCTCCCTTACCATCGCTGAGCTTGGAGATCTTGCCGCCGTGTTCTGGATTACTCCACACACCTTCGAGGCCACGAACCTGCAGGAGGCCACCAACGGACAGCGGGTCAACCTCGAGGCTGACCTTCTTGCCAAATACGTGGAGTCGCTCTCCCGGCAGCCTGGGCCTGCGATTCAGGGCCGGTAAAGGAAAGCTCCTCGCGCTTCGGCTCAGTTCTCGGGATTCGGGGTATCACGAAAAGCCTTGGCCTCCAAAAACCGCCATCGCATTCTCCCCGTCAACGGGGGGCAAGCAGATCGAAGGGCCAGATCGGAATATTTCTGAACACCCAGAATCCGGCGATTAGCACCGGGAGAACCCAGATCAAGCGTCCCGGCATGCGCATTCGAGGGCCCCGATAACGCTCTCCCCACACCCACGCGACCGCCTCCACCGCGATTCCAACTGCAAGGAATGGCAGGAGAAGGATGAGAAGCGGGTTCTTCCGGAAGGCCGTCCCGAGATCAAACCGCGTGAGTGCGTGCACCGCCCGCGTCCCTCCGCAGCCCGCACAGTGGAGGCCGGTCACCTCCCTGAAGACACAGCTGGGAAAGAGCGCCCTGCCTTCTTCGGGGTCATTGTGAGCGACATACGAAACCCCCAATGCCCCGAGGACGCCTAGCGCGATGGCCAATGCCAGACGATTTCTCAAACCCCGAGTGCTGCCATGCCAACAATGTAAATCAGGCCGACAGCAAGACCGCTGCCAAAGCAAATCCACGTCCACATCTTGGCCTTTCTTGAAGCCTCCATGGCACCCGCGACATCTCCTCGCGCTACCAGCCCATCAACCTTCGCGGCAAAGACAATGGCGGGAATCCCAAGCGGCCAGCAACACAGCACGGTCGCCAGGATCGAGGGAACAAGATAGTTCGGGATGTGCTGCTGAGGCCCCGGAGGGGCAAGCGGGGGCTCGTAGCCCGTCTGGGGATTCTGCGCGCCTCCTCCCGGAGATATCGCACTGGAAGGCACAGGATTCCGCAACTCGGTCACCTGCACGACCGGCAACCATTCGGCCATCCCTTCCCGCCAGACCAGGTCCGTGGGCGCGACCTCCCCGGACTCGATCATCGCCTTCAGCCTGTCTACTGGAAGCGGGCCCTCCTGCTTGCCGTGTTTCGCGTAATACCAATCCATGCTTTTGAAACTACTCTCTAGGTGGAAGCCCATCGGTCAAGACCCATTCGCATGAGCCGGTTTCCTTCCTCCCTCATGAAGCCATCATAATCACAATAATGATCAGAAGCACCAGTGCGGCATAAAGGGCTGTAATGAT
This sequence comes from uncultured Roseibacillus sp., assembly GCA_963935445.1. Lineage (GTDB taxonomy): Bacteria > Verrucomicrobiota > Verrucomicrobiia > Verrucomicrobiales > Akkermansiaceae > Roseibacillus_B. The sequence continues at coordinate 2,220 of CAWWCX010000450.1, read as the reverse complement.
ATAACCCGTGATCAACCCGGCGAGAGCCATCCCATCTCCCTGCTGCTGCCCGTTGGAATCCTGAATCTGCCGCCTGGCCATATGTCCGCAGATAATGGCCGGGATGGACCCGAGGGGCCCCAGGACAAAAATACCAAGAAGTCCAAGCACCATGCTCGTGATCGCCATTGCATTTGTTGGCATAACAACGGGTGGCACATAAGCCCCGGGCACCGGTTGCGGAACGAGACCCCCGTGCACCCCGGAGATCAATTCCGGCACCAGGTTGGCCTGCTGCCAGACGGGCATTCCTTCTGTCCACACATTGACAGTCACGGGGAGGGTCTGGCTCCGGAGGAGCCCCTGTAATTCCTCCTTCGAAACCGGACCGATCTGCTGACCGTGCTGAGCGTAATACCACATAGGACGAAAACTGAATAAGGAAAGGCTCGGCAGGGACCTTTAGAAGACTACCGCTCTCCCTGTTGAAGGCGAGACGAATAAACAACCGGAGGGCTGCCAGACCAGCAAAGGGGCCTGCACTGCAGCGAGCCCCCTTTCAATACCTCAGTCCAAGAAGAGGCCCGGACTCCTTTGCCGGTCTCACCCGTCATTTCTTTTCCGAACCGGATAGGCCCCGCCTCCCGGTCAGGAAGCTCGCTTGAGCCGCTACTTTATTCCGTAACCGACAGGAGGCCGCGCCCTTCGGTGTCGACAGGGACAACCTGTTCCTCCAATGGCTGCACCGCCAGGCCCGACCCGGGAGGACGGCCTGGACTCTCCGTGTCTCCTTCATCCTCATCCTGTTTTGCAATACGCTCAGGAGAGACGGCAACCCTCGGAACCTGCACTACAAGGGCTCCGTTGTTCTGGACCGCGGCGAGGAGCTTTCTGTTCTCCTGGAACATGAAGGCAACCGACACAACCGAGAGCAGAAGACAGCAACACATGGCCACCATTCCCCGGCTGCTCCGCCGGGAACTCTGCGACATGTATTCCGCGAAATCATGCTCCGAGGCTCGCAGCTTCGTGATCGATTCATTCATGCACTCTCCGGACCCGGCAACCCGCTCGCCGAGCAACTCCATGCTTTTCGCCGTCTGCGCGTGACAGGAGTCCATACCGGCTAGGGTCTTGTTCAATTGCCCGAATGTATTCTCTACGTTGGCCATCGTCCCACCAATCCGGTGGAGAGAACGAAGCAGCAGCCCGTCCCTCTCCGATCGCTGCTCCAGCGTCGTTCGCAATTCGCTGAGAATACGCCCCGTGTCCCCCTGCCGGGCACTCATGGCCTGCAGATTCTCCACCACGCGAGGAAGAGGCGTTACTGTTCGCAGGACACTGTCCTGGCTCCGACGCTCCATCTCGAGATGCTCCCGGATCGACCTCATCAGGGACACCATTTCCGAGGCTCCCCGCCGCAGGGCTTCCGCCTGTTCATCACGCCTCTCGCGACGCTTCCAGAATTTCCAGCGGGACGTGGCCGGGGAGATAAAGCCCCGTGGCGCATCGTCCTCCGGGGCCATGCGATGCACGTCTCCGTTCTCAGGTGCGGGGTCAGCCCCCCGCCGATCCTGGACTGACGAGTGCTCCAGAGGCAGAATTTGGGCGTTCATCGCCAACGGTTTTCCACCTCGTTCCGCCTCCGCCTTGGCGGGCAAAGGGGCCAGGGTGTCCTGAAAAGGATCTATTTCAAAGGGACTTTCGTGGTTGCTCATTGGGTAGCAAACCCAAACTATTAAGAGACCTGAAATAAATCAAGCCGTGATCATGGGTCAAATGAGATCTGTGCTCCGGGAGGGGTCCCAAGGCCTAATCCCACTCCAGCGGATCCAGTCCATAGAATCGCTTCAATTGCCCGTAGAGCTCCGGATGTTGCCCGAAAAGGGCCTTGGACCGCTCAAAAAAAGTCTCCGTCGCGACTGCAAAAAACTCGGCCGGATTGGTTGCGCCGTAATCATCGAGGACCGTGCGCTTCCCGCTCTCCACCCTGTCACAGAGCTCCCTGAAGGAAGCCTGCATCACCTCGGCCCATTCCGGGTAGTCCTTCCGGGACTTGAGAACCGGCAACCCATCGGCCACCCCATCAAATTGATCAAGTTGATGGGCAAATTCATGAAGCACGACATTGAGCCCATCTTCCGGGTTCCGAGCCCCCTGCCGCACACTCTCCCACGAGAGAACGACACTTCCGCTGCTGTCTCTTATACACATCTGACGCTGCCGACGATATGCAGTGTG
>CAWWCX010000449.1:0-3594 GCA_963935445.1 uncultured Roseibacillus sp. | reverse complement strand
GTAGATGATGGTGGGAGCGGACATGGGGCCAGCAGGAATCTGGGCCCGGCGTGTACGTCACCGGGCTCCAATGGTCAATCGCTTGTGGGGAGCGGCAACGATGGACGTGCCCCGGATGGCTGGCCTTCTCGGGTGCCGGGGCGTGGAGAATTTCCTTCAAGGCCTGCCGTCGCCCCGCCACCATTCCGGGTCTTCATGAATCGCTCGTTCCTCGTCCTCCTGTGTTCTCTTCTGGTTGTTGGCCCGCCCGCTGGCGCGAAGCCCAACGTGCTTGTGTTCCTGAGTGATGACCAGGGCTGGGGAGATCTGTCGAGCTCCGGAAATTCCGACCTTCGAACCCCACACATTGATTCCCTTCAGCGGGACGGGGTCAGCTTTGACCGGTTCTTTGTGTGTCCGGTGTGCTCCCCCACGAGGGCCGAGTTTCTTACGGGACGTCATCATGCGCGCTCCGGCGTGTATTCGACTTCGGCTGGCGGCGAGCGCATGAATCTCGACGAAGTCACGATCGCCGACATGTTCCGGGAGGCGGGCTATGTCACGGGTGCCTTCGGGAAGTGGCACAACGGAATGCAGTTTCCCTACCATCCCAATGGACGGGGCTTTGAACTGTTCTATGGCTTTTGCAGCGGTCACTGGGGTCACTACTATGACCCCATGCTGGAGCGGAATGGTCGAATCGTGACCGGGAAGGGTTTTTGCGTCGATGATTTCACGAACCAGGCAATGGCTTTCATGGAGGAGGCGGTGAAGGAGGGAACCCCGTTTTTTGCCTACGTGCCCTACAATACCCCGCACTCTCCCATGCAGGTGCCCGGGCGTTTCTGGGAGCGCTTTCGTGCCCGCCGCCTGGAGATGGGCAACGAGCAGAACCCCGGACGGGAGGTTGAGACACATAAGCGCAGCGCGCTGGCGATGTGCGAGAACCTGGACTGGAATGTGGGAAGGGCGCTGGCAAAGCTCGATGAGCTGGGGGTTGCAAGGAACACCATCGTCGTATGGTTCCACGATAACGGGCCGAACGGGGTCCGATGGAATGGAGGGATGAGGGGGCGCAAGGGATCGCCAGACGAGGGGGGCGTACGCAGCCCGCTCTACCTCCGCTGGCCGGCTTCTGTCAGGGCCGGAACGGTTGTGCCGCAGATTTGCAGTGTTCGGGACCTGCTTCCCACGCTCTGTGGCCTTGCCGGGGTGCCCACCACCAACAGCAAGCCCCTGGATGGAGTCAGTCTGAAGGGGTTGATCCAGCATCCGGAAGAGACAGGCAATCGCTGGCCCGACCGCATCCTGATCAACCACTGGCGCCAGAGGATCGGGGCGCGGAGCCAACGCTTCCGGCTGGATGAAAAGGCCCGGCTCTATGACATGGTGGCGGATCCGGGGCAGAAGACGGATGTCTCGGGGGAGCACCCCGAGATTCGTGCCCGGCTTCTCGATGCGGTGGAGACTCACCGGAAGAGTTTCATGGCGACCTATGCGGAGGACTCCCGTCCCTTCGTGATCGCGCACCCCGGTGCACCTCTCACGCAGTTGCCTGCCCGGGATGGGGTTGCGCACGGGACAATCAGGCGTTCCAACAAGTTTCCCAACTGCTCGTATTTCCGGAACTGGACGAGCACGGGAGACAAGATCACCTTTGCAGCCGAAGTTGCTGCGAGCGGGCGATTCCGGGTTGTGCTCTACTACGCGGCCCGGGAAGCGGGCGCGAAGTGCGAGCTGACGTTCAACCAGAGCACGTTGGCCTTTGAAATTGCCGAGGCACATGACGTGCCCGAGGTGGGAGCGGAGCGTGATCTTCATCCGCGGCAGGAATCCTACGTGAAAGAGTTCAGGGCGGTGACCATCGGGGAAATCGAACTCGTGAAGGGAACCGGTGAACTGACCCTGCAGGCCACCGAGATACCGGGCAGGGAGGCGATGGAGTTCCGGCTCCTGACGCTCGAACGACTTTAGAGGGATGCGGAGCGGTCTTGCATTGCTGGATCTCCCTTCTATGGTGCGCGCCCCATGGCGATCGAGCTTATCCTCACTCACCCCGGCGGGGCGCATAAAGATGACTTTCTGGCCTGCTGCCTGCTGATCGCCAGGCACGGAGTGCCTCTTCACCGTCGTGAACCGGAGAAAGCGGACCTGGCCAACCCCGGGATCCTTGTGGTGGACGTGGGAGGCGAGCATGATCCCGGGAGGGGAAATTTTGATCATCATCAGTTTCCCCGTGATCATGAGCCGGTGTGCGCTCTCTCCCTGGTTCTCCGGGATCTGGGCCTCTACGAGGATGCACGTCTCTTCTGTGACTGGCTTGAGCCGGCGGAGTGGTTCGATACGCGTGGACCCGGAGGGACGGCCCAGTGGTTGGGAGTGGATCGGGCGGTCCTGGACAAGCTCATTTCTCCAATCGATGTCACCCTTCTCCGGCGGTTTGCCCGGGCTGGGGAACTGCAGAGTGGCGAAGTGCTCTACGAATTAATGCGCTGGGTCGGGGAAGACCTGCTCGAGTATCTCGAGACTCTCCGGGAGCGACTCGCTTTCATCGGGAGGCACGGGGCCTTGTGGACCCTTGAGGCAAACGGGGAAACCTTCCATGTCCTTTACATGCCCCGCACCGACCCCCTGCCAGCTGAGCCCTCGATGGGCCTCGGACGCTATCTCGCCTCCATCGGGAAGGGAGAGGACGTTGCCGGCCTGGTCTATCCGGACCGGAGGGGTAATGGCTATGGGCTCTCCCGCCATCAGGACGACCTCCGTCTCGAATTCACCCGGATTGAGCATGAAGAGGATGTCCATTTCGCTCACGCGCGGGGATTCGTGGCCAAGACCAGTGCGACCGACCCGGAGAGACTGAGGGAGTTGTTGCGTGCTGCCTGGGTGGAGTGATGTGGTAGATTGTGCCCGTCGTGAAGATTGTCTCGGCCCAGTTTGAATTGAGTGCGGTGAGTCTGGAGGGCTGCCCCCGTGGGGCTGTCCCCGAGTTTGCCTTTATCGGAAGGTCGAACGTGGGCAAGTCAACCCTCCTCAACCTGATTGCCGGACAGCAGGGTCTGGCACGGGTTTCGGGGAGCCCGGGGCGCACGCGGGAAATCAACTTTTTCATGGTCAACGAGCAATGGCGACTCGTCGACCTTCCCGGATATGGCTATGCGAAGGTTTCCAAGGCGCAGCGTGCTGGCTTCCGGGAGTTCGTTTCGAATTATCTCCTCGAGAGGGAGAGTCTCTTCTGCGCCTTTGTCCTGATCGATTCACGGCACTCCCCCCAGGGGCTTGACCTGGAGTTCGTGCAGTGGCTGGTGGAGGCGTCTGTCCCCTTCGTGCTGGTCTTCACCAAGGCGGACAAGAACAAGGCTGCAGTTGTGAAAAAGAACGTCGCGGACTTCCTGAAGGCAATGGAGGAGTTCAGTGAAGGCTCCCCCACAGTCTTCGTGACCTCGACAAAAACCCGCGCGGGGCGCCGGGAGATTCTGGCGTTTATCGGGGAAGCCCTGCAGGACTGAACGGGACAGGAGGTGTCGGTGGGTTGGCCCGGGTTCTGTCGGCTCAGGCGAGGACGCCTTTCACAAGCCTTCCGTGGACGTCAGTAAGCCGGAACTGCCGTCCCTG
>CAWWCX010000448.1:0-3596 GCA_963935445.1 uncultured Roseibacillus sp. | reverse complement strand
GATCTAGTACGGTCTCGTGGGCTCGGAGATGTGTATAAGAGACAGGGCGGAACTTCTGGATCCGGTGCCTGGAAGGGAGCAGTGCCCGCGGGCGGAAGGGGCGGCAAGCCCTCCGGGTCAATGGGCTCGACGGGGTTCACCGGAACATTGGACCCTCCCAGGGGAACGAGGGACGAACCCGGCAAGCGATTGTTCACCATGACAGTCGGTACATACCCGATCTCACCCGCCTCAGTTTCCACTTTCAGGTAGGAACCTCGCGCACCAACCACCTTGAGCTGGGTGCCCACCTCCAACTTGCTGTCGGGCTGGACATTCCCCCGGCCACTGGGAAAACGCCCGAACAGACCCGCATTGGCATCAGTTACCTCCACATAGGTTCCCGGGGCAAAACGGGGACCGGAATCCGACAAATCGCTTCCAAGGTTACCACCCGGGGAATCCAACGGATCCATCCCGGGATCATAGCCCTGCGAATTTGTCAGGCTTCCACAGGAAGAGAACAGCGCGACAAGCGTGCCCCCAATGACAATTTGGACCACAGTGTTCACTGGTCCAGTTTGCACCAGCCCCTCCCGCGGTCAATGGGATTTCCAGAAGCCGTCCCGGGCTCATCGGCACTCGAGAACACAGCGCCGCTATTCGGCCAGCAAGGCCATCACCTTCCGAGCCTCCTCCTCCCAGCCTACTCCTTTCCAAGACAACTCCTCGCGCAACCTCACCGGGTTCATCGCAGTATGGACCGGGCGCACTGCCTGCATTCGCCCGGACTGCTCCATCGTCTCCCTGATCACTTGGACCCCGTCTGCCACGAGCCCTGCTTCCCGTCCCAGGGCGACCACCTTGCAGGCGATCGACCACCAGCTCTCCGGTTCTCCCGGGTGCGTAAGGTGAAAGATTCCGCTCAAGTCGCCTCTCCCCAGCAGAGCAAGGGTCATCCGGCCAATCTCTCTCACCGAGGTCGGCTTGGAGAACTTGTCGCCCACTGCCCGGATGGGCCCTCCCTCCCGCGAGCGCCGCACTACTGATTCCACCACTCCCCCGGGCTCTGTTCCAAACAACCAGCTCACCCGCCCCACCAAAGCGTCCGGATTCTCAGTCAGGACCAGCTCCTCTCCCCTCCGCTTCGTTCGAGCGTAGTGATTGAGAGGCCGGACTGGTGCCTCCTCGTTCTTCAGCCCCTCCTCGGCCCCGTCCAGCACATAGTCCGTACTGAAGTGCACGAAGCGGGCACCCCGCTCGGCGCAGGCGCGCGCCAGCACTCCCGGAGCTTCCGCATTTACCAGCTTCGCCTCCCTCCGGTCCAATTCGCAGCGCTCCACGTCGGCCAGAGCGGCACAGTTCACGAGGGCATCAAAGCTCAGGCCCCGCAACCTGCCCTCCAATGCCCCGGGCTCCCGCAAATCGAGTTCTTCCCGACCCAGTCCGTGAACGACGTGCTCTCCGTTCCACTCCTGCAGGAGGGCCCGCCCCAGTCGACCTCCACAACCCGTCAGCAGAATCTCCATGGTGCCAGCCTACCAGCCTGCCGGGGCGGTGGGCAGGGTTTTTCCCGATCCCAGAGCTCCCGGGCAGCACGCCGGCGCAGAATTTCCGTGAACCCCGCGTTTCCCTGTCGGCTTCCCTGCTCCTCCCTTCTCCAGTTTGCAGGATTCCTGTTTCACTATTCCGGTTGCACACCAACTGACCGTCCGGTGTAGTCTCCCCTGCCGTGCGCCAGCTCCGCTCCATCCTTCTCACCGGCGGTGCCGGGTTCATCGGGTCCTCCCTGGTCCGCCATCTCCTTCTGGAGGAAGGCCTGCAGCAGCTGATCGTCCTCGACAAGTTGACCTACGCGGGAAATCGCGGCCACCTGATCGGCCCGGACCAGGATTCGCGCTTTACCTTCGTGGAGGGGGATATCGCTGACCACGCCCTCATCTCCACCCTCCTCCGGGAGCATGATGTCACCGGAGTCTTCAACCTCGCAGCCGAGTCCCACGTCGCACGCTCGCTCGAGTCCAACGAGGTCTTCGTCGCCAGCAACGTGGCCGGAACCCTGCACCTCATTGAAGCCTGTCGTGCCATGCGTGTTCCCCTCCTGCAGTGCTCAACCGATGAGGTCTACGGCTCGATCTCTCCGCCCGGGCGCTTCGTGGAAATCAGCCCCCTGAATCCGACCACTCCCTATGCCGCTTCCAAAGCCGCGGCCGACCTGCTCTGCCTCAGCGCAGTGCGGTGTCATGCCCAGGACATCGTCATCACCCGATCCAGCAACAATTACGGCCCCCGTCAACATGTGGAGAAACTCGTTCCCAATCTGGTGAACGCAGCATTCCATGACCAGCCGCTCGAGTTGCACGGGGACGGAATGCACATCCGCGACTGGATGCACGTTGACGATCATTGCCGCGGAATGATCTCCGCCTTCCTGAGGGGGCAGCCGGGCGCAGTCTACCTCTTCGGCGGGCAGTGCGAACGCACGAATCTGGGCATGGCGCGCAGCGTTCTCGAACTCCTCGGCAAACCGGCCTCTCTACTCACCCATGTCCCTGACCGGGCCGGCAACGACCGCCGCTACGCGGTAGACTTCAGCAAGGCGGTGGCGGGCCTGGACTGGCGACCCAAGCACCGGTTCCGCACCAGCTTTCCAATCGTCGTCCGTGAACTGACCGCCAACCTCCGCGATCCCGGGGGAGCACCGGACTCAGAGACCTCGCGGTTCCAACCACCGGGGTCCACCTAGACAGGGATTGTTTCCCTCACTTCTGCGGGAAACCCCGTGCTATCCCCTTGCTCCAGGCCGGGTCACACGCCTGCAACAACGTCCGACGCACACACCCTTACTGGTTCGCGACGGTCGCGTAGACCTCCCCGAGCTCCTCCTCCACGAAGTCGATATCACGAGCGGGTGCTCCGGCACCTTCCCGGATACTGCGCAGGGTTCGCTGCGTTCCGCGGCGGGTATTCGGTCCCGCCACCTTGTCGCGGACGGTATCCACAACGACCGGGGCGATCGCAGCAACACCCAGCACGCTCAACGCAAAAGCCACCGGGCGCCGGGCACTACGGTGCATCATGTCACCCAGGAAAATTCCGGCTGCTACGCCGAGCACCATCGGGGCGCACTCCGCACCGGCATCGACAAGCTTTTTCCCGGGATCCTGCGATTTCTCACTCACGTTAATCACCGTAACTCACAGTCAGCCGGTGAAAAACAAGAATTTCCCGGCAGAGCAGGTTTTACCAGTGCCCAATCTTCCGGCACTATCCCCCCAGCATGTCCCCTCCCTATGCCTTGATCCTCGCCGGTGGAAGCGGCACCCGCTTCTGGCCTCTCAGCCGGAACGCCAAACCCAAGCAACTCCTCAACCTCCTAGGAACCGGGACTCTCCTGGACCAAACCATCCACCGCCTCGAGGGACTGGTCCCCCCCGAGAACATCCTCATCCTGACCAACGCCCTGCAGGAGGAAGCCGTCCGGGAGCTGGCCTCCTCACTCCCACCCGAGAACATCTTTGCAGAACCGGCCAGACGAGATACCGGACCCGCGGTTGCCCTCGGTATCGGGCTGGTGGCCGCCCGCGATCCCGAGGCCACCATGATGGTGCTGCCGG
>CAWWCX010000447.1:0-3609 GCA_963935445.1 uncultured Roseibacillus sp. | reverse complement strand
GGGAAGCGAAGAGGCCCTTCAGACGTTATTCCTCTTCCTCGGTCTCGTCTTCTTCCTCATCCTCGATCTTTTCGAGAGTATCATCCTCTTCAAAGTCCTCCAGGTCCTCATCTTCTTCAAAGTCATCCTCCTCGATCAGGTCACCGTGACTCAGCTTGAACTTACGCTCTCGCTGTCCGTCCGGCAGCGGTGAAAGCACCATCACAACGGTTCGCCCCACCAACTTGGGTTCCTGGTCCACGTGCGCCATGGTCTTGAGGTCTCCCTTGACACGCTGCAGCTTTTCGATGCCGAGCTCACGGTGCGCATTTTCCCGTCCGCGGAACTGCAATTGCACGCGCACCTTGTGTCCCTCATCGAGAAAAGCCTCTATTCGGCCCAGCTTGATATTGTAATCGTGCGTTTCCGTGCGCACCCGGAATTTAACCTCCTTGAGGCGGGTGACCGACTTGCTCTTGCTCGTCTTCTTGCGCTTCGACTGCTCGTATTTCCATTTGCCGTAGTCGACAACGCGGCACACCGGAGGATCGGCCTTGGAGGCAACTTCCACGAGGTCGAGCCCGATGGCCTTCGCCCTCTGCACGGCCTCCCGGGTATCCATGACCCCGAGCTGTTCCCCTTTGCCGGATACGACCCGCACACGCGGAGCCCGGATCCGTTCATTGACCCGCGTCATGTCACGACGCGGACGAAATCTCTTCTTCTTTTTCTTAGCGATAGTGTCTCTCCGGTGGTGTTGTAGGTGCGGAAGTCATCCGCGGGTGGAGACGCAAAGGTGCTCCGGGCGTCATGCCAAGGCCAGAATCGGTGAGTCGTCGCATCATTGGGAGCAACACAGCTCAGCCCCGCTCAAAGAGAGCGGTTTCGAATTTCTTCGCATACTTGGCCGACAAAATCATTGAGAGTCTTGGTCCCGAGATCGTCCCGATCCCGGTGGCGCACGCTCACGCTTTGTGACTCTTCCTCACGTGCGCCTACGACCAGCATATAGGGCACACGCTCCAGCCTCGCAAGGCGAATCTTGGCTCCGATCTTATCCCCCGCAAGGTCTGCCGTGACCCGCACCCCTGCGTCCGCCAGAGCCTGTGCCACCTCCTCAGAATACGTATTGTGCTTCTCGGAGATCGCAAGCACCCGGACCTGCTCCGGCGCAAGCCAGACAGGGAACTTCCCCTCGAAATGCTCGATCAGAAGGCCGACAAAGCGTTCCAGAGAACCAAAGGGAGCCCGGTGAATCATGACCGGACGGTGTGGCTTGTTGTCCGACCCGACGTAACTCAGGTCAAACCGTTCCGGCAGATTGTAGTCAACCTGAACGGTGCCCAGCTGCCATTCACGACCGATAACATCCTTGACCACGAAGTCGATCTTGGGGCCATAGAAGGCGGCCTCCCCGGGCTCCTCGGTGTAGTCCACCCCAAGGGATTCAACAGCCTCACGAAGTGCTTCCTCGGCCTTGTCCCAGTTTTCCGGATCGCCGACATACTTGTCGCTGTCAGGGTCACGCAAAGAAAGACGCACTGCGTAGTCGTTCATGCCCAAGGTTGAAAGGACCGTCTTCACGAGACCCAGGCACCCCTGGATTTCCTCACCCACCTGCTCAGGCGTGCAGAAGATATGGGCATCATCTTGCGTGAAGCTGCGCACCCGCGTCAGCCCTCCAAGCTCTCCGGACTGCTCCCATCGATAGACCGTCCCGAATTCGGCCAACCGCACCGGGAGATCCCGGTAGGAATGGTGCTCATTCGAATAAATCTTTATGTGATGAGGGCAGTTCATCGGATTCAAAAGGAAGCCCTCGATTTCACCGGTGGAAATGGAATTCAGAAGGTCGGAGCACTGCGTTCCTTCCTCTGCCAGCTTCTTGATGGCCTCCCGCTCCACGATGGGTGGGAATTGGCTATCCTCATAATAGGGAAAATGCCCGGAGGTACGGTAGAGGTCGAGTTTTCCAATGTGCGGAGTGAAGACCTGGTAGTAGCCCTGCTTATCCAATTCACCAGTGATGAAGTCCTGCAATTGTCGGCGGATAATTCCACCTTTTGGCATCCACAGGGGAAGCCCCTGCCCCACCGAATCATCAAAGGCGAAGAGGCCCAACTCCCGACCGAGACGACGGTGGTCACGTTTCTTGGCCTCCTCCAACCTCTCCAAGTGCTCATCAAGAAGGGTCCGGTTCTTGAAGCAGGTGCCGTAAACCCGCTGGAGTGATTGGTTGTTCTTGTCCCCTTTGTAAAAGGCACTCGCAACCGACATGACCTTGAAGGCCTTGCAGTTCCCGGTGCGGCCAACGTGCGGGCCCGCACAGAGATCCCAGAAATCCCCGTTCCTGTAGATCGAGATTTCCTCGCCTTCGGGAATGTCATTGAGAAGGTCCACCTTGAAGACCGATTCGGCACCCCGCTCCGCTACAGATGCAAGACGTCCCGACTTCGCCAGGGCCATCGCTTCATCCCGACTCACCACCAGTCGCTCAAAGGGCGCATTTTCCTTCACTACCTTCTTCATCTCGGCCTCAATCTTCTCAAAGTCATCGGGCGTGATCCGGTGCTCAAGATCGAGATCATAGTAGAAGCCCCCATCTACCGGCGGGCCGGCGGCAAACTGCGCCTCAGGCCAAATCCGCGAGATTGCGGTGGCCAGAACATGGGCACAGGAATGACGAAGCCGGTCCAAATCTGACATTTGGTGGCGCTCTTCTAGGGTCTTTCGCTCTTTCTCGTCGGCCATCCTTCTGAGTTTCAATCCTCCGGTCGGAAGTTGCAAGTTGAACTACGGGCTCGAAGCTTGGCGGCTGTGACAGGGTTGGGATCTGCCGGAGCTCCCCGACTGCCTGTAGAAATGAAAAAGGCCTCGCTCGATCGCGAGGCCTTTGAATCTCTGTGGCGTAGCCAACTTCTTCGTTCGTTATCGGGAGTAAAGTTCGACGATGAGTTGCACATTAACCAGCGGATCAATGTCCTCGGTTTCAGGGAGGCGCGCGACGACGCCCTCCATAGTCTCCCGGTCCACGGTCAACCACTCCTTGAGGGGCACGGCCTGGGTCAGATCCATCATGCGGAGCCCCAGCTGTTGCGAAGAAGGTCTCGGCCCAATCTTGATCTTGTCGCCCGGCTTGCAATGGTAGCTTGGAACGTCGAGCTTGCGCCCGTTCACAAGCACGTGGCCATGACCCACAAGCTGACGGGCGGCCTGACGCGTATTACCGAACCCGAGCCGGAAGCAGACATTATCGAGACGGGTCTCAAGAAGTTGCAGCATGATGTCACCGGTCACCCCACGGCGGCGGGCCGCCTCGTGGAAGCAACGGCGAAACTGCTTCTCGAGGACACCATACTGGAACTTGAGCTTCTGCTTCTCGCCCAGTGCAATGGCGTAATCAGACTTCTTGCGGCGACCGGCGCGAAGACCGTGCTGGCCGGGAGGATAATTGCGGCGCTCGAGGGCGCGGGAGGATCCGAACAGCGGCACCAGGAAGCGGCGGCTGATTCTGTCCTTGGGTCCGGTATAACGTGCCATGTGAAAAAGTGACTTCGGTTTCGTTCTGGTTACGAATCACACCCGCTGTCTCTTATACACATCTGACGCTGCCGACGATATGCAGTGTGT
>CAWWCX010000446.1:0-3614 GCA_963935445.1 uncultured Roseibacillus sp. | reverse complement strand
TCCCGCGGCCCACTTCCCCCTGATCCCGGGAATCGCCCCGGCCCCTGTGGGGAAACCCCGTGGCCGGAACGAGGGCCCTGGGGCTTTTCACTGAGCAGCCTCACCGGGGGAACCTCCCTCCTCCTGTCAGTCAGGCACGGTCGGCACGGTCGCCGGTGGCGTTCCCGGCTCGCCCGGATTCAGCGGGCTGGGATCCACCTCCAGGACTCCCACCCCCTTGACCTCCCTTGCGGCCGGCGGAGTTCCTGTCCCTGCCAGCCTGTAGAGCGCAATCCCACTCACATGGGGCTCTTTGTTCTCGAATTTCGGATCGGCACTCAGAAGGAGTTCCAAGCTACCGTCCTTGATATCCGCCAGGTAGGGACCGAAGCGATCCCACGACCCCAGCGTCATTTCCTTGCCGAGGCTTGATGCCACCATCTTGTTTTCCACATTCAGGCGCAGTGAACGGGCAGCATTCCCGGCATCCTCCAGCATCCAGACAAACACCTGGTAACGGCCATTCTCCTGCGGCCACTTGATCTCCAGCTTCGCATTGCTGGCCGCCAGCTTGCTCATCAGCATGGTTCGCACACCACCATCGCCGGGCACGTAGCCCAATGGCGGCTGGGTGGATTTTACCGACTGAGGAGGCCCCTCCTTGCCAACCACTTCCGCCTTGAGCCCTTCACCCGCGGCCTTCTGCTGAGACAACCATGTTCCTCCATCCACGAGAACTGCTTCCCCGTTGAAATTCACCCCGGACATGAATTCCCACGCCTCCAGAGGGGCCTGTTCGCCAATAAGCGTCCATCCTGCGGCCCCGACCTGCACCATGGCTCCGTCACTCGGACGGTCCACCACCACCGAGCCCTCCGCCACCTCCACCAACGTCTGCTTGACCCGGCTTCGCACCGTCACCCGTGTCCCTCGAAGGGTGATCCGCGCATTCATCGCCAGAACGACCATCGGCTGGTCCACTGGTTGGGACGCTGCCTCCACGGTTAATTCCCCGAGGCCCAGCCTCACCTGCTTGCCACCCTTCTGCTGCCCCAGCGTCACCTCGCTTCCAGACCGGATGTGCAGATACGTCTTCTCCGCCACATAGGCTACGCGCGCCGACCCCTCACGCACGATGATCACGTCGTTTTCCCGGAGGTCGAAACCCATCTCCAGCTTGACTTCCTGGCCGGCTTCCCGCCTCAGCAACACCTCTCCACTCACCTGGTCAACCTTTGCGATCACCCCATCCCCTTCCGGAGGACCCGCCGGTTTCCGGGCGAGCCCAAAGAAAAGGGCGATCCCGATGCCCAACATCAGCAACGCCGCAATAACAATAAAGAAGGTCGAGTTCCCCTGCTTGGCAGAGCGCAACCGCTGCACCGGCGCATGCCCCTGCAGTACTCCAGCCTGAGGGTCCGCATAGCCCTGTGCCTGCCCATAGGGATCTCCCATGCTCCCGTAGGAATCCATGGGCAGCATCTGGGCCTGTAACGGTTGTGCCTGCAGGGGCTGGGCCTCCAGGGGCTGGGCCTGCACAACCGGAGGCTGCCGGGGATCTAAAAGTGGGATCGTTGCTACCGGGGGCGGTGGAGGCGGAACAGCGACGGGAGGGACTCGCAGGCCTTCTTCCACCACGGTCCCGCTTTCGGTCACCTCTTCCCCGGTAAGGGCTTCTCCCTGGCCGACAACATCACCGCCCACCTCCTGGACGACTTCATCCTCATCCGGAGCTTCCAGACGCACAGGCTCCTCCGGCACCGGTTGCTCTGGCACTGCCACCGGGGGCTGGGGGGGCACTGGCTGAGAGCGACTCTCCCAGTCCTCGGCCACCTCGGCCACCTCGGCCACCTCGGCCACCTCGGCCACCTCGGCCACCTCGGCTACCTCGGCTACCTCGGCTACCTCCGCTACCTCCGCTACCTCCGCTACCTCCGCTACCTCCGCTACCTCGGCGCTGGCAGGATCCACCGCCTCTTCGTAGAAACCGGGTGGTGGCTTCTCTCCCACCCCAAGAAACTGCAACGCCTTCGGCATCTCAGCTCCCGTCCCCATGATCAACTTCGGCCCCGCCCCGGCATTTTCCAAATCGCCCCCCGTAATGAGCTTCAAAGGCTTCGGCCTGGCCTTCGCCCCGGCTCCTTTTCCTTCAGCACCTTTGCCCTCCTTATCGTCTTCAATACGCTCCACTCCACCACCCTCGCTTTTCTGAAACTTCCCCGTGGCGAGTAAATCCCTTTCGAACTCGCGCGCGAATTCCTTGTCCTCCTCCCGCCGCTGCTCCAAGTCGGCCAACTCGGCTACTTCGAGCGTCTCCGCCACATACCCTGCTACAAGCTCTTCCCGGGTCATGCGCACTCCTCCCTCGTGCCTCCCCGACCCTCAAGCAACCCAGGTTCCCCGGTATGATTCCTGCCCGCTCCTGCCCCCGGGAGCCATGCACCCCGGACCATGCCAGGGAAGAGACCGGAACACGCGAGCTGGATCACCCCTCATGAGTAGCGGGCCTGTCCGCACTCTCCAAGTGCCAAGTTCAAGGGCACCTGCCATACAGCGAACTGCCTGGTATTCTCAGTCCGTCCTTCGACAAGGATCATCCTGCCCGGCCCGTTCACGCCCGCGCCTGTTGATTTTGGTTGAGAGCATCAGGATTTCCTTGAGCCTCGACCCGTAAAACAGGGAATCAAGACCGGAACCATCAACATGACGAAACCAACTACTCTCATCACCGGAGCAAGCCGTGGCGTGGGCGAGGCCCTTGCGCTTCGTCTCGCCAGCGAAGGCCGCAACGTAGCCGCCCTTGCCCGCAGCGAGGACAAGCTGGAAGCCCTCGCGGCCCGGGGACGCGAAGAGGCGCTGCCCGGCACCATTATTCCCTTCGCGGTGGACGTGCGGGAACCGGCCGCAGTCACCGAATGCGTCACCCGGATCGAAGCCGGCCATGGCCCGATCGAGGTGCTCGTCAATAATGCAGCCGTCGTGGAGAACATCCCCTTCGCGGAGCAGTCGCTCGAGCGGCTCGATGCAATCGTGGACAGCAACCTGAAGGGAACAATGTACTGCACCCACTCCGTTCTGCAGCACATGATCCCGCGCAAGGCCGGGCGCATCGTGAATATTTCCTCAGTGGCTGGGGTGCGCGGTATTTCCGGGCAGGCGAGCTACTGTGCTTCCAAACACGGGATGGTGGGCTTTGCCGATGCACTCACCCAGGAACTCGTTCCCCACAACATCCAGGTCGCCACCATTTGCCCGGGCGCGATCGATACCCCGCTCTGGGACCCGGAACAGAACCCCTATCCCGGCGAAGTGGACATCAGTAAGACCATTCAGCCGGGGGAGATCGTGGACCTGGTCTGCTACCTCCTGTCCCAACCCGAGCACAGCATCTTCAAGCGTATCGTCCTCTTCCCCCGCAACGAGTGGCACTGATGCGGATCCTCGGCGAGCGCATCAGCGACCACCCAAGATGCCTGTTACAGCCCCGGCATTACAAATGGCAACAGGCGCCCGCCTTCCGCTTCACTGGTAATGCGGGAAGCAGCCCGATCGGGGTATGAATCCCTGTTTTCTCCGGGAACGGCCTACCTCCCAGCCCTTTTCTGTCATTGCCATGCGGGCCGCTCCGGGCGATC
>CAWWCX010000445.1:0-3622 GCA_963935445.1 uncultured Roseibacillus sp. | reverse complement strand
ATCTTTCCACCGCGCTCGCTCGACGAGGTCAGCGCATTCTTCTCATCGACCTGGACCCCCAGGCCAATGCGACCAGCGGCCTGGGAGTTGATCCAGAAAGCGCCGAGGACGGCAGTATTTACAGCGTGCTGCTGGGTCAGGAAACCCTAGAATCCAAGGTTCAGGAGACCCCCAGGGAAAATTTGTGGGTTGTGCCAGCTGAAATGAATCTTGCTGGCGTCGAAATCGAGTTAGCCCGGATGGATGACCACCTGCTCATCCTGCAAGGCATCCTCCGGGCCGCCAAAAAACGAAGGAAATTCGATTTCTGCATCCTCGATACCCCGCCTTCCCTTGGGGTCCTGATGACCTCTGCGCTCTCAGCCGCGGACGAAGTTCTCGTCCCGCTCCAATGCGAGTGGTTCGGACTCGAAGGGCTCTCGAAAATCCTGCACGTCGTGGACCAGATCCGTGATTCCGGCGTTAATCCGAGGGTTAAAATAGAAGGCATCCTCATGACCATGTATGACGGGCGCACTAACCTGTCCCGCAAGGTTGTGCAGGAAGTGAAGAATTACTTCCCCGAGTGGCTCTACCGCAGCGTGATCCCTCGCACCGTCCGACTCGGCGAGGCACCCAGTCATGGCCAGACGATTTTTGAGTGGGATCCGCGGGGCACCGGGAGCGAGTCTTACGACGCTGCCGCCAAGGAGTTTCTGCGCCGCCACAAGGCAAAAAGCGCGCCGACCCCGGCCTGACGCTCTCTTCGCACAGCTTTGAGTGTGATGGCGAACCGGGCAATATTATGCTCGTTGCATAACGGCCTCCGGCCTTCTGCGAGTTGGTGCCCCGGCTTCAAAATTGATCGAGAATCTTTCGATCTCTCCAACCAAATTCGCAGCCTCTCCCACCTTTTCGATCCGCTGCACGGATGCCTTCTTCCGGTTTTAGCATAAACAGTAGACGGAAGGCTTGCACCGGGCCATCACACCGCTAAAAACATTTCAGCTTTCCATATTATCGCCGCTCCGCATGTTCGCGAAACTCTTCGGAATCCTCTCACAAGACCTCGGAATCGATCTGGGGACCGCCAATACCCTGGTCAACATCAAGGATCACGGGATTGTCCTGCGGGAACCCTCCGTCGTCGCCGTGAAGGCCGGAACCAACGAGGTGGTCGCGGTAGGAGATGATGCCAAGCGGATGCTCGGCCGCACGCCAGGTAACATCGTGGCTATTCGTCCCCTCAAGGACGGGGTCATCGCAGACTTTGAAGTGACTGAGGCGATGCTTCGTCACTTTATCCGGAAGGTGAGCAACAAGCGTCGCTCCCACCCCCGGGTCGTGGTCGCAATCCCGTCGGGAATCACCGAGGTCGAACGGCGGGCGGTCAAGGAATCAGCCGAACAGGCCGGAGCGCGGGAAGTCTTTCTGATCGAGGAGCCGATGGCGGCCGCGATCGGGGTAGGCCTGCCCGTCCAGGAGGCCTCAGGAAACATGATCGTCGATATCGGCGGTGGCACAACTGAGGTGGCCCTGATTTCCCTCTCCGGCATAGTTTATTCGCGGAGCGTGCGAACCGCGGGTGATGAGCTTGACCAGTCCATCATTCACTACATGAAGCGTGCTTACAGCCTCATGGTTGGCGAACGCACCGCGGAAGATATCAAGATTCGGATCGGCTCAGCGGCAGCCCTCCCGAAGGAGACCAGCATGGACGTGAAGGGGCGTGACCTCGTGTCCGGACTTCCGAAGACCATAACCGTCAGCTCGCAGGAAATTCGCGAGGCAATGGGCGACCCCCTGGATACGATCGTGGACGCGGTTCGAACGACCCTCGAACGGTGCCCCCCCGAGCTGGCAGCCGATCTCGTCGACCGTGGCCTTGTCCTCGCGGGTGGAGGTGCCCTCCTTCGCGGGCTCGACAAGCTGCTTCGTGAGGAGACCGGGCTGCCCGTCCACATTGCCGAGGACCCCCTCAGTGCCGTAGCAGAAGGAACAGGAAAGGTTCTGACAGAGATTTCCTTCCTGCGTAAGTTGACGAGCTCGGAACTTTGAGCACCGTGCTAGAGGGCACTTCTCTCGTCGTGCCTCCCTGCCATGAAACCTATCAATCTTTTTGCTCTCCTACTCTTTCTCACCGGGCTCGTCTGGGTGTTGACCTTGAGCGAAAATACCGTGCGTCAGGTCCAGAAGGCCTACTACGGCTCCATCTCTCCCTTCCTGCGAGGAGGATCCGCGGTGGGATCCAGGGCAGAATCCTTCCTTGAAGAGGTCGAAAACTCCAAGGACCTCGAGAATCAGTTGGCTGCCATGGAGATCGAATACATCAAGCTGCGCTCCATTGAAGGGCGTCTGCGCGAACTCGAGCAGGAAAACAACGAACTGCGTCGCGCCCTGGAGTTCAAGGAAATGCAGAGCCTCAACGTCATTGCCGCTCGTGTGATCAAGAGGCAGCCCGCAACGTGGTGGCAAACCGCAATTATCGACCGCGGGCAGACGTCCGGGGTTGGTCCCGGTGTCCCGATCATCGCTCCCGGCGGATTGGCAGGCAAAGTGGACATCAGTTCTCAGCATACCTGCAGCGTGATCCTCCTCACGGACGAACGTTGCCAGGTTTCCGTGCAGGTGGCGGGCACGCCAGAGGTTGGAATCCTGCATGGGATGAGGGGCCATTATGGCGAAGAGCCTAAGCTGATCCTCCGGCACCTTTCCCGGGAAGCTGCCATTCTGCCAGGCATGAAGGTAATCACCACCGGCAAAGGGGGGCTCTTTCCCGCCAACCTCGTGGTGGGCACTGTCAAGGATTACACTCCCGGGCCGATTGAAGGTGTGGCCTTCGTGCAACCCGCCGTGAATTTCCATGATCTCGGAGTGGTTTTCGTTATCGCCCACAAGGGTGAAGACAAGGAAGGCTGATCGTGTTCTGGTATCATGTCAGCCTTGTCTGCATGGTCATCACGGCCTGCATTTTCCAGCAGTATTCCCCTGCTCTGGAAACACTGTATGGGGCCCGTGTCCTTATCGTGCCCCTCGTGTTTCTTTGTGCTGCAGTCACAATCAATGCCGGTCCCATGCTCCTTCTTGCCTTTATCGCCGGTTTTCTCTGGGACGCCCAGCATGTCATCGTCCCCCCCCCGGAAGAACTGAAGGGAAACCCCGAGGTATACACCGACACGACCGGCGATGTGAAATTCGGTTACTCAATTATTCTCTACGCTCTGATGGGGTTCATCATGCAGGGGATTCAACCCCTCTTCCGGGAGGGCAAATGGCATGTCTCCGCGATGCTGTCCGGTGTCGCAGTGTTTCTCTACCTGTTTGCCGAGTATCTCTTCATAACATTCGTCCGGGGCGACCTCGCCCTGGGGAGCGCCCTCTTTCTCAAGATCAGTATCACCGCTCTTCTGACCATGGTGTTCTGCCCTCTGGTCTTCTGGGCTCTCTTCAGCCTCGCCGGCCTCTTTCAGCACACAATCAGCTACCAGGGCTTGAGGTCCGATGGACGGAATACCATTGATTAACCCCCCTTCCCTCTCATGGAACCGCGCTACCGACTAAGGCTTTACCTGCTCACCGCAATTATTCTGGTCGGTGCCGGAACGCTTCTCACGCGACTCTTTGACTACCAGATCAAGAACAC
>CAWWCX010000444.1:0-3630 GCA_963935445.1 uncultured Roseibacillus sp. | reverse complement strand
CACACTGCATATCGTCGGCAGCGTCAGATGTGTATAAGAGACAGGTAGGCGAACCCTCCGGTGTTGAGGTCCTGCCGGAGGTGCCCCTCCATGGCGAGGAAGATATAGCCCCCCTGCGGGGTCCAATGCAGGTTGTTGCGGTTGGGATTGAGTGGATGACCTGCCGGATACTGGTTGGGATCGGCTTCGTCAGTAGTCTTGTCGAGACCGACCTGGAACTGCAGAACGGTGTAGTCCCCGGCGGGGAGTTCGCCGAGGGAGAGAGGGAGGAGTTCGGCCGGGTTGAAGGCGTCCACGTAGGAGAACCAGTCCTTGCGGTGCAACCAGGTGGAGGGTGTAGTCCCGTCCCGCTGACCAAGCAGTCGGAGCCCGGAGAGAAGGTAGTCCAGACGGGAGAATGCGATCTTTTCCCCGGAGGCGGTGAGGAGAGGCTGGCCGGGAATCGCTAAGGGTTTCCCGTTCCAGAGGTGCCTGAAGGTGAGGGACACCCCGGCGTGCAGGGGTGATCCGAGAACAACAAGACAAGAGATCCAGCGCAGGAGTCCGATCATTCCAGATGGGGTGGAGCAAAGGCTGATAGCGACATCACTCCCTCGCTCAGCGAGTGTAAAGATTGATGGAGGTCAGGGTGCGCTGGGCGCGTCCCGGAGGTGTGAAGATTACGTGGACGGCATGATTTCCAGGCGGGAGGGCGGCTGCGTCGAAGGCAACGGTGAGCTGGGTACCGGAGTCACGGCTGACCACGGTGGCAGGGATACCGGGATTGCCAATCCGGAGGTCCTCGATGACGTTGACTGGAGGAAGAGGAGGGCCGGTGAAGTTTGCGACGAAGCTGTCCGGACTCTCTCCTCCCGGGTTCCCTGGCGCGGAGTTTTCTTCGAAGAGGTTATTGAATCCGGTGCCGTCATAGTCTGCGAGGCCTGTTCGACGGAGGCGGTAAAACCGGGATGGGGAGGCGACAGGTGCTCCCACGGGCGTGAGGGAGGAATTGGTGGATTGGGCGGTAAAGGCCTCACCCTCTTCAACCCAGTTTCCCAGATCAGAGGAGGATTCGAGCTGGTAGGAGCCCCCCTCCACCGTCGACCAGGTCAGGACGAGGGATCCGGCATCGAGGGCAAGATTGGTGGTGCGGTGCTGGGTGCTTGGGCCTCCCGAGAAGATGCGGGTTGCTTCCGCGGGAATGGTGTTGGTGGTTCCGCCGCTGGGTGTGCCGTAGAAGTTACGCCCTACATTGTAAGGAAAGCTGGGTGTGCCATCGGCCTCGATGGTTGTGAAATAGGCCCAGATCCCGTCTGGGAACTCCGGGGTGATACAGAACCGCCCATTGTATTGATCGAGATCGAAGTCGCTGCCCTGGAGGAGACCAAGGTCCCCCTTGTAGGTATAGTCCTCCAGATAGTGGCCCAGAATATAGGAGCTCGAGACATTCGGTCCATACTGGTCTGCGGACAGGCTGGTTCTTCGTCCCTGCAGCTGACTGGCCCAGGCAGGAAGGGTGGTCCTCCCGGTCTGATTCAGATTTGTCGATCCATTGCTGCCGTCACGCTTCTGGTATCCGCTGGTGAGAAGGCGGACGGGCGAGGAAGAATCCAGAGGGTCGCTGTATCCGTAGGGGCCATACACGGGGTGGCCGTCAGAGACCCACCCGAGGATGGGGGAGTGCTGTCCGTTGAAGTTCTCGGTGTAGACGTTCGTGGAAGGGGCGTAGTCGACGCTGTCGCCGAGGAGGTGGCGGATGGCAGGGGCGTTGGCGTGATAGTGGTGGAGATCTCCGGCCTGGTGCGCGTTAGCGGAATCGAAGGTGACCCCCTCGTTGATGTAAGCGTCCCTGTTCCAGACGCCATCCCCGCGGCCGCCTCCTGCCGGGCTTGCGTCGCTGCCGCTGCTGTTGATGTAGGAGAAGGTGTCGGTGGCATCAAAGAGGGCTACCCCATCGACGAAGTAGCCAATGGCTCCAAATCCGGTGGTGACACTGCCATTGAAGGCCGTGGGGGTCCTCGGAATACGGTAGGTTGTCGCGGTGTTGGCGGGGAAGTTCGGAAAGTTCCGGGTCTTGGCTTCGTCGAGATACCAGGGTCCCATCGAGTGAAAGCCGAGACCGCTGGTCCTGATGTAGACCCAGTTGGTGTCGTGGTGGATTTCGTGCACCCCGGCGTAGGTCGGGGAGGCCTGGGTCCCCCGGCCCCTGCTCCAGGTCGTGGTGGTGATCCCCGCACTCTCATTCTGCTGGGTGGTGAAGATGCGGGCATAGCTGCCGCTCTGACTGGTATACCAGGAGGTCAGTTGTGGTTCGGACGCTGTAACCAGACCCGCGGAGACGAGCAGGAGGGAGAGGGTCAAGGGAGGGAATGCAATCAGGGGCCTCGCAGACATGGGAGATTTTCAGGTGGAGCTTCGTAATGTGCCTGCAATCCAGACAGTGGAAGATGTGATGGTTGGCGGTGCTTGAGTCAAGAGAGGCGGGACCCAGGGAGGTTATTCCGCGGTGATCTTGAAGTGGTCTACGAAGGATTGGACGTCCCTGGTTGACTGCAGTTCGTTCTCGATCGCGCGGATTCGTGCGAACTGGCGGGCGCGCTGTTCGGTCAGCAGGAGTTCCTCCATTTTCCGGACGTAGGTCTTGCGGGTGGTCTCCATCAGGTTGGCATATTCCTGATCGAGGCTGCGCTGTTCCCTGAGCCGGGCGTTGCAGATCGAGGCAATCTCGGCGGGGAGAGGAGGAAACCGTCCCTCTTCAAGAATGCGTCCGTCTGCTGCAACTTTCGCCTTTGCCTGCGTGAAGGCCAGAGCGTGTCGCCCCCGGTCCTGCAGGGCGAGTGCGTTATACCAATTCTCGAGGGCCGCGCGCATGGCAGCGCCGTTGTCGGTGAGGAGCTTCAGGAACTTTTCCCGGGTGGTGGCCAGGTTGACATTACACTGGTTGCGCACGGTTTTCCATGCCTCGGAGGGCCCTGGGCGAGCGTCTTCCTCCGCGAACTGGTCCTTGCTCCACTCGATGACGAAGGCAGGGAGCTCCGTCCCGGGATCCAGATTGTCCCAGCCAGCATTGCTGCCGTTCTTGAAACAGAGGGCGGAGTCGACTTCGTCCAGAAGGGTGGCGGGTTTGGGTGCCCACGCGGTGAACTCCCATCGTTCACTGGTTACCCACCGCCAGGAATCACGTGCGAAGTGCCCTCCAAGCCAGGCGGCATCGTTCTCGCGGAGGGAGGTCGAGAGCAGGCGTTTCAGGTAGTCGTGCTCGGTCTGGCTGCTTGGAATGGCGAGGTGCCCGCTGGTGTCCCGGGCGAGGTCGCGGGCCTTGGTCCACCCCATCCTGCGCTCAACCACGAGGTAGTGCCGTTCGCCGCTGGTCACTGTGCCGGGCGGGAAAGCGGGCTGGCGTTGGTCGATCGACAACCTGAAACGTTCGAACTGGGCCGTAGTGGATCCGGGGTTCCGGCCGTCCATTTGCCAGACCATGAAAAAGGGATACTCCGTCTTCCCCGGCACGGCTCGGATCGTCCCACTTCCGCTCATGGAGAGGAAGCGGCCGGAGGC
This sequence comes from uncultured Roseibacillus sp., assembly GCA_963935445.1. GTDB lineage: Bacteria > Verrucomicrobiota > Verrucomicrobiia > Verrucomicrobiales > Akkermansiaceae > Roseibacillus_B. Next base: position 93 of record CAWWCX010000444.1, on the reverse strand, counting down.
CTCGGAAGGTTTGCTCAGCGAGGAGTTGTTGCCGTCCACCCATCCCCAGGCTGTCTCTTATACACATCTGACGCTGCCGACGATATGCAGTGT
>CAWWCX010000443.1:0-3632 GCA_963935445.1 uncultured Roseibacillus sp. | reverse complement strand
ACACACTGCATATCGTCGGCAGCGTCAGATGTGTATAAGAGACAGTCACTCCTATGGTCGGGAGCAGAACGGAGACTCCTGGAAGCACTTCGACACCCCCACTCCGAATGCCTTCAACGGCCGAAGTGACATCCAGGGCCTGACCTCCCCCCCGCATTTCAGCAATTCCCGGGGATTTTACAGCCAGCCCTTCAATCTCCACCTCACCTCCGGGGAAAGGGACGCGCTTATTCGCTATACCACCGACGGAAGCGAACCCACCATTACAAATGGAACACCCTACCGATCCCCGATCACGATCAACTCCACCACCATTATCCGAGCAGTTGTCTTTCGCCCGGACCACCTGCCCTCCAAGGTAGAGACCCACAGTTACTTTTACAACGAGCCTGCAAGTATTCGCTCGCTCCCAATCGTTTCAATCAACACCGATAATTCCAACCTCTGGGGGCCCACCGGAATCCAGACTCCGGGCAACTGTGCCCAGCGCGGCATCGCCTGGGAACGCCCGGTCTCGGTGGAATACATCAAGAGGGACCAGAGCGGCTTTCAGGCAAACTGCGGAATCCGCGTCCAGGGCGGAAACCATATTCGCGGACGTTACAACCCGAATGGCGGACTCCCCGCCTCCAAGTATTCCTTCCGACTCTATTTCCGTGGAGATTACGGCCCCAGCATGCTCCATTATCCCTTTTTCGAAGGCTCAGAAGTTCAATCCTTCGATCGCATCATCCTCCGGGCGGGGATGAATGATCACTCCAACCCTTTTATCGTCGATGAACTTGTCCGCCGCATGCAGCTGGCAACCGGCCAAGTCGGGTCCCGTGGTAACTTCGTGAATCTCTTTATAAACGGGGAATACAAGGGCTACTACAATGCGACCGAACGCATTGATGACGACTTCATGCGTTCCTGGCACGGCGGAGAAAACGACTGGGACGTGATCGCGCAATTTGGCGAAATCCGGGAAGGTGACGCCTCCGCGTGGAACCGCATGCTCTCCGTCGTGACCCGTGACCAATCAACAACCGGCAACTATCGCCGGTCGGTCCGCGAACTCGATATCGACAACTTCATCGACTACCTTCTGGTCAACGTTTACGCAGGAACCGGTGACTGGCCGCACAACAACTGGCGGGCAGCGAGGGAGCGCTTTGGCCGTTCAAAATTCCGGTTTTACGTGTGGGACGCGGAACACTCTCTCGGCAACCTAGGTCGCTCGGTCAATGGCAACACCTTCGCGACTGAGCTTGGTGGCGGATCGCAAATCGCCCAAATGTACCGGTCCCTCTATCGCAGCCCGGAGTTCAAGCTCCGCTGGGCAGATCGTGCCCACAAGCATATGTCCAACGATGGCGCGCTCCAGGACCACATCCACAGTGGGAACTACCGGAACATGCGCCGGGAAATGCGGGGAGTAATCCCCCGGATGGACTCGCGCATCAGCAGCCACTGGATCCCGAACCGGCGTGACGTGATCATCGGCCACATGAAGGCTCTCGGCCTCTACCGATCTGAGGAAGCGCCCATCCTCCGCCCGACCGGTGGCACCCTGCCTCCCGGGGAGCGGATTGAACTCACATCCACCGGTGAAACCATCTACTACACAGTGGACGGTAGTGATCCGCGGACGACGGTCTACTCAATTACCGCCGACCACCCTCTCGGAAGCGTCTCGCCGACAGCGATTGAATATACCGGCCCATTCACCATCGAAGGGACAACCACAATCATGGCTCGCGCTCGAACAGGCGAGGATTGGAGTGCCTTGGTCGAGTCCGAGTTCCTTCAGGAACCGGACTTCCCAGACATCCGCATCAGCGAGATCATGTATAACCCTCCCGGAGGAAGTGCCTACGAGTTCATCGAGCTCTTCAACGCCTCGGCACGTCCCCTCAACCTTGGTCACTTCCACTTTCAGGGAATCAACTATCAATTTCCGGGCGACTTCACCCTGAGTCCGCACTCCAGGATCATCCTCGCATCCAACGATGACACCGAATCATTTTCGAGGCGCTATCCGCGCCAATTCGTCCACGGATGGTTCGGCGGAAGCCTCTCCAACGGCGGCGAACGCATTACCCTGGTCGATGGATTCGGCAAAAACATCCACTCCGTCCGTTTCAACGATTCCGCCGGCTGGCCCGCCTCTCCGGACGGCGGGGGCTACTCGCTTGTCCTCCGGGATCTTGATGGGGATCCCAGCGACCCGACCTCCTGGAGCGCAAGTCCGAGGATTCACGGCTCGCCGGGCGAAGGAGATACCGCCCGCGTGCGGCCCGATGTGGCCTTCAGCGAAATACTTGCCCTTAACAATACCTCAGTAAGGCACGCTGACAGGTTTCCCGCCTACTTAGAACTGCACAACGGTTCCGCCAACCCGGTGGATCTCGGGGGTTGGGGAGTCAGTGACGATGGTGCGCTGCCCTTCAGGTTCACCATCCCCCCGGGAACCTCCATCCCCCGGGACGGGCGTCTTGTCCTCTGGTGCGCGACCCCGTTGGCAGCACCAGGGCTTTACACTGGCTTCGATCTGAACGCGATCGGGGGCACGCTCTTCCTCACACGTGCGGACGGCATGCAAGCCGACGCCTTCTCGTATGGACTTCAGGTCCCGGATTACAGCCTAGCCCGCATCGAAAACCGCTGGACTCTTGCGGAGCCCTCTCCGGGCACTCCCAACGGGCCGGCCCTGCTTCTCGCGTCCCAGGACGAGCTCACAATCAACGAGTGGGTCAGCAACCGTGTTTCCGGGCGGAGCGACTGGCTAGAACTCCATAACAAGAACTCATCCCGCCCGGTCGCCCTGCGTGGCCTCTTCTTCCAGAGCAGCGGCGCGGGCTACCGCTACGGCGCGCATTCCTTTCTTCCTGCCGGAGGCTTCCAGTGCTTCTGGGCGGATGAGGGCACCGGTCCAGACCACCTCGGATTCCGCCTCCCCGCCGAAGGGGGAACACTCGAACTCGTCCAGTCAAACGGCGTCACCATCGAGAGCCTGCGCCATACCGCTCAGGCGGAAAATGTAGCTACTGGACGCTTCCCTGATGGAGGTTCCACCATCAGGCACTTTACCGAATCTCCCAGCCCGGGAGCACCGAATTACCTCCCTCCAGTAACCGACCTGTTCTTCTCTGAGCTCAAAGCGGATACCCCGGGAGATGCTGCGGGTTGGATAGAGATCACGAACCGTTCCGGAGCCCCCCGCCTCCTCGATCAATTCACGATTGTAGTGGGTGATCGAGACGGCCCACGCTGGAGTTTTCCGCAGGGCCTCACGATTCCAGCAAATCGCTCCCTTGTCGTCGCGTGCGATGCCACCCGCCCCCCTGCATCCACTCTGGACAACCTGAATACCGGATACTCACTGCCCGCCGGAGGTGGTGCGGCCTACCTCTTCAACGACAGGAACCAGGAAATTGACCGCATTCACTTCGGTTCGCAGGTTCCTGCCCTCTCCATCGGGACCGTGGCCTCAGGGGACTGGACCCTCCTCGCCGATCCGACCCCCGGCGAGCCAAACTCCTCCCCGGCAATGCTTGGCTCACCCGGCAATCTTGCAATAAATGAATGGCTTCCGAACAGCTCCGGAGAACCCGGCGATTATGTCGAACTGTTTAATGCCTCGATCCGCC
>CAWWCX010000442.1:0-3634 GCA_963935445.1 uncultured Roseibacillus sp. | reverse complement strand
TGCCTCCCGAGGGATCGCTGCCATTGAAGAGCTGCACCACGCGCACACCTTTTTCGACCAGGCGGCGGGCCAGGATGCAGTTCTTGGCATACTCGCGTTTCAAATCCGTTCCACTGCCCGTCCCATATTCCTCGTGCACGAATCCAGGCTCTCCGGAGAGATCCATCATGTCGGGGACGGACACCTGCATCTTCCCGGCCAGTTCATAGCTAGCGATACGGGCAGCGAGGTCGGCGTCCCCCGGAAAATCTTCGAGGTGCCTGCGATTAAAGCGCTTGAGCAATTCAATGGTCGCCCGGTCATCAGCAGCCGACAGCGAGGGCGGCCGGCTCAGGTTGGCAGGCGGGTTCTTCGCATTGAAATCCGTTCCCTGAAAAGAAGCGGGAAGAAATCCGCTCCCGAAATTGTTCTTTCCGGAGCGTGCCAGTCCCCGTGGATCGTTGATGGCAACAAAAGCGGGCAGGTCGCTGCAATCAGATCCCAGCGCATAGGTGACCCAGGCCCCGAACGACGGAAAGCCTTCCATCGTAAATCCGGTATTGAAAAAGTTCTCCCCCTGCGGGTGCGCGCTTGTCTGGGTATGCAGCGAGTGCACGAAACAGAACTCGTCCGCCAGCGCCCCCATTCCCGGGAGGAGGTCGGAGGTCATCTTGCCGCTCTGGCCACGCGCCTTGAAGTCCCAGAACGGCTTGGCGATATTGCCGGAGGGACCTTCGAAGGTCACCGCTGGAAGCCCGGGCGGCTTCTTGCCGTGCAGCCTGTTGAGGGCCGGCTTGTAGTCGAAGGTATCAACGTGACTCACCGCACCCGGGCAGTAGATCACCAGCACCTGCCGGGCCGCTCCCTCGAAATGCCCGCCCCGCGACGCGTAGGGCCGGTCGGGGTTGATGTCCGGGCGGATGGGGGGCTTCTCACTGGAGGCCGCCCGCTCGTCGTCCTCAGCGGCCAGCAGGTGGGCCAGGCCGAGACCTCCGAGGGTAAAACCGGTGTGGCGCATGAATTGTCGGCGGCTGAGCAATTGCCTGCCATGGGGGCTGAGATGTTCGGCGTCGTTCATCGGTTCAGGATACGGTTCAGTTCGACAGTCAGTTCGGCCACCACCCCTGGCTTTCCCGGGGCGACATTGACAGTTTCGTCCGGGTCGGTCTTGTGGTCGTACAATTCCACGAAGACTGGCTCGGCCCCGGGATCACGATAATCCCGCCAGAGCACGAGACGAAAACGCTCCGAGCGTACGGCGTAGCCCATGAGGTGATTCTCGAACAGGTCGCGGTCCCAGCGCTTTCCCTGTTGCGCGATGATCCGTTGCTCAACCTCTTCGATCAGGGGGCCAAAAAACGTCTCGCGCATTTCCGGGGAGAGTGGATTGGCCGCCCACTCACGCAAGGCGGGCGAGGGGAATTGACTGACAGCCACGGCCTTGCCCCCCTGTGCGGGATCATCGAGGAGCCGCGCAAAACTCTTTCCCTCGACGTGGGGAGGTCGAGGCAGGCCGGCGAGATCGCAGAGGGTTGGGTAGATATCGATCAGCTCAACCAGCGCATTGGTTTTCCTCCCTCGCGCCTTCATCCCGGGGGCGCGGAGCAGAAGCGGCACCCGGGTCGCAATCTCGTGATTCGTTGCTTTCCCCCAGATCCCCATTTCTCCCAGGTGCCACCCGTGATCACCCCACACGATCACGATGGTATTCTCTGCGATTCCGCAGTCCTCGAGAAGGCGCAACATCCGCCCGACCTGGGCATCAACATAGCTGACACTTGCATAGTAGGCGTGCAACAGGGTCCGTGAGAGATCAGCGCCGATCGGGCCCGCTTTCGGAATACCTGCCCGGGTTCGCAGCTCGAAGGAGGCGTGCAGCCCCATGGCCGCCCCATCCCGGGGCGCACCCGTCAGTCCGGTGAGCTTGAGGGCCTCGCGTTGATAAAGATCCCAATAACGCCTGGGCGCGATCCAGTTGAGGTGAGGCAACTTGAATCCGAGGGCGAGGAAGATCGGCTTGTCGACCTTGTCGTCCACCATCTGTTCAAGCGTGGCGGCCGCGAGCTCAGTGTTGTAGCCATCGATGTAGCGGTGGTCGGGGACGTCCGCGGACTCATAGGCGGGACCGCTTCCCAGCCCCCGCCGGGCCGCTTCTCCATACTTCTCAAGCATCCTTGCGAAGTTATCGTTACGCAGCTTCTGGTTAGCCTCCAGGGCATAGGGCGTCCTCGGACGGGGCACACTCACGAGCCCGTGGGCCGGCTTGCGCGTCCAGGAATCCGGGGACTGGTTGCTCCGGTGGAAGATCTTCCCACAAAAAACCGTCTCGTAGCCGTGGTTGGCAAAGTGGCGCGGCAGGGTGGTCAGGGCCGTATCGACTTCGCCGAACTCAATATAGTTGTGGATCAGCCCATTGGTGTCGGGACGGGTGCCCGTCAGCAGACTGGCCCGGGAGGGAGAGCAGATCGCCTCCTGGCAGTAGGCCCGATTGAAGAGCAGTGCGCCCCCGGCAAACTGGTCCAGATGAGGGGATTTTACCGCATGGGACCCATAGCACCCCAGCTCGGGTCGCAGGTCATCGATCGCAATGAACAGGATATTGGGCTTTGGCCCGGCACAAAGGAGCGCCGGGAAACAGAAGATCCCAAGGGCGAGCCGCGAGAAAAAAGTCATCACGGCAGGAACGCGAATTCATTGGAGTTGATCAAGCTGCGACAAATAAGCCGGAGATCGACCCCACGGCATGCAGCCAGCTCCCGGGCATCAGGATCACGGCTGAGAACCAACGCAAAAACTCTCCGGATCTGAGCCTCCTCATCAGCCCCGGCCTCCCGCGCCGCCCGCGCCGCAAGGAACTCCCCCTGCTCGGTCACAAAGGGACTGTTCATCAGGTTGAGGGCCTGCAGGGGCGTGGTGGAAACCGGGCGCCTGGCCCGCACCTGACCGCAATCGGGGAAATCAAAGGCGGTGAAGATCTGGTCGTCCACTCTCCGCATCCGCTCCTGATAGAGCATGCGGCGCCAGGTGCCCGGCCCGTGATTGTCGACCACCTCCCACTGGGCGTAGGTCTTCTTCACATTGTGAATCCGATAGCTCCGACCACCGATTCTGGTGTCGAGTTTCCCGGAGGCCTGCAGGATCCCATCGCGCAGGACCTCTGCAGAGACCCTCCGGGGCGGAAAGCGCCACAAGAGCCGGCACGAGGCATCGACATCCATTCCCGCTTCGGATGGATGACTTGCCCGGCGGAAGGCATCAGACAGGACCAGGAACCGGATCATGCCCTTCATCGACCACGCCTTCTTCATTGTTCCCTCTGTTCCGGATGGTTCAACAAACTCGGCCGCCAGCCATTCGAGCAGTTCCGGATGACTCGGGGGGGCGCCTGCACTTCCAAAATCACTCGGGGTGGGCACGATCCCGCTGCCGAAGAGGTGGTGCCAGATCCGATTGACCATCACACGTGCGGTGAGAGGGTGGTCCCGCCCACTAAGCCACTTTGCGAATTCAGCCCGGCGCTTCGCGCCCGGCGTCCCGCCCGCCAGATTCAACTTCTTCCCGAAGATGGCCGGTGCATCCGGGGTCACTTCGTCGCGGGGGCTTTCCGGGCTACCCCGGTGCAGGACGCGGGTGACCGCGGGTGGGACAAGGCGGC
>CAWWCX010000441.1:0-3643 GCA_963935445.1 uncultured Roseibacillus sp. | reverse complement strand
GAATCATTTACGAGAGTCGTCCCAACGTGACGAGTGATGCTGCCGTGCTTTGCCTTAAGGCGGGGAACGCGACCATCCTGCGGGGAGGCTCGGAGGCCATTCACTCGAACCGGGTGATCGCGGCGGCCCTGCAGGCTGGAGGAGAGAAGGAAGGGCTGCCTCCTCATGCGATCCAGCTCATTCCCTTCACCGACCGGGAGAGCGTGAAGGAGATGGCTTCGATGGACCGCTATCTCGACCTCATTGTCCCGAGGGGAGGCAAGGGCCTGATCGAGACGGTTGTGTCGCTGGCCCGCATGCCGGTGATCAAGCACTACGATGGAGTCTGCCATGTCTTCGTGGATGGCGGGGCCGATCTTGGAATGGCCAGCGATATCGTGGTGGATGCCAAGACCCAGAAGCCGAGTGTCTGCAACGCGCTGGAAACCCTCCTTGTAGAGGAGCTGGTAGCGGGCGACTTTCTTCCGGCGGTGGCGAAAGCGCTCTTGGCCAGGAATGTCGAACTGCGTGGTTGTCCGGTCACGCAGGAAATACTGGGCGAGGCGGTGACTCCGGCGACTGGCGAGGACTGGGGGGCGGAATATCTCGATTATACCCTCGCGATCAAGGTGGTGGATTCCCTTGAGGAGGCGGTGACCCATATCAATGAATACGGGTCGCAGCACACCGACTGCATCGTGACAGCGAATCAGACGACCGCGGAGAGGTTTCTACGGGAGGTGGACTCGGCCTGTGTCTTTCACAATGTGTCCACGCGCTTCAGCGACGGGGAAGAGTTCGGATTCGGGGCAGAGATCGGGATCTCCACCGATAAGTTGCATGCGCGTGGTCCGATGGCTCTGCGGGAGTTGACCTCCTACCAGTATCGCGTGCGTGGGGAGGGTCAGCTCAAGGCCCCCGTCGGGTAAAGCGGGCAGGGCCGGCTGGACGCGGAATCAGGAATTGGAATTCCCGGAAGCCTATTCGCCTTCCTCCGGCTCGGGAGTGGAGCTGGGGTCCACCTTTTTGCGGAGGGGGGTGTCGCTCCACATGTCACCCCAGAGCCCCTTGGAGGCAGGGTAGTCTGTCTTGGGGAATTTGCTGCGGTGTCCGCTTGCGAGTCCAAAGTAGAGAGCCATGACGGCGACGAAGAGCAGGCCGATGGTTATGGCGAAGTTTGCCCCGGAGGTAGTCTGGCTACTGGCGAGCGGGGCGGGAGCACCAGGTGCTCCGGGGCGCACGGGGTTTCGCGGCGCTGGGCCGGGGCGCTTGGCGGCCGGCTTCTTCTCCTTCTTCTCCTTTTTCTCGGGAAGGTGCGCACGCTGCCGTGGTTTATGTTCCTCATCGGAGAGGGATTCCTTTTCCTCGCTGGTCAGCTCGAACTCGAGGGCGGCATCACCCACCTCCACGTCGAGGCCGTTGGCGAGGTCGATGATGGCCATGCGATCCCCCTCCAGCTTGATGCCATTGGTTGAGTCATCGTCTTCCAGAATGAAGCCTCCCTCGATCCGCTTCATCTCACAGTGGTTGGAGGACACGGAGGGACAATCGATCACGATATCGTTATCGGCGGCCCGTCCAAGGCGGACGATCTCGCGATCGAGTGAGAAGCGATAGGGCTGGGCATTCTTGCCTTTGACGGTGATGCAGACGCGGGGCATGGCTCGTTTTCGGGGAATGATGGAGTCAGAGGGATGTCAGACCCTGTTGACAGCTTGGCTGGAACGGGTTAGGTCCCCGCCGTTTCTATTGCTATCATGAGTAAGACGGAGACTGAGACCAGAGAATTTCACGCGGAAGTACGCCAGTTGTTGGAAATTGTCATCCACTCGCTTTACACCGATCGCGAGATCTTCATCCGGGAGCTGATATCCAACGCCTCGGATGCCCTCGAAAAGCTGCGCCTGACCCAGTTGACCGAGAAGGAGGTCTTCGATGCGGATTTGCCCCTTGAGATCAATATCAGCACGGATGAGACCGCCGGAACGATCACGATTTCGGATTATGGGATCGGAATGACCCGGGAGGAGCTCACGGAAAACCTGGGGACGATAGCGCACTCCGGGACCAAGGCGTTCCTCGAGAAGATGAAGGAGGGTGCCAAGCCCGATGTCATCGGTCAGTTCGGGGTGGGGTTTTACAGTTCCTACATGGTGGCGGAGCGTGTGGAGGTATTCTCGCATTCGTGGAGGGAGGATGGAGAGCACCTGCGCTGGGAAAGTGATGGCGCCAGTGGTTATACCATCGATGAGGTAGAGGGGCAGCGGCGGGGTGCGCGCATCGTGGTACACCTCAAGGAGGACCATAAGGAGTTTGCGACGACAAGCCGGGTGAAGGGGATTATCGAGCGCTACTCCAATTTCGTCGGCTTTCCGGTGAACCTGAACGGGGAGCGGGTCAATACCGTCGAGGCGCTCTGGCTCAAGTCGAAGAGCGAGGTGAGTGAGGAACAGTACAAGGAGTTCTATCAGTTCACCGCGCATGCGATGGATGAGCCGCGCTATACGATGCATTTCTCGGCTGATGCGCCCCTCGCGATCAATGCCCTGCTCTTCGCTCCGGGCGAAAACGCGGAACAGTTTGGTCTTGGCCCACAGCCTCCCGGGGTGGCTCTTTACTGCCGCAAGGTTCTGATCGACCCCCACCCTGAAGGGTTGCTTCCGGAGTGGTTGCGCTTTCTGCGGGGAGTGATCGACAGTGAAGATCTTCCGCTCAACATTTCGCGTGAGTCGATGCAGGACAGCACACTGGTCCGGAAGCTCAACGAGGTCCTCACCAAGCGCTTCCTCAAGTTCCTCGAGAAGCAGGCGCAAAGCGATCCGCAGAGTTACACTGAGTTCTATTCCCGGTTTTCACGGTTTCTGAAGGAAGGCCTGGTCGCATCACCCGCGCACCAGGAGCTTCTCGCGGGCCTGCTCAGGTTCAGTTCCTCAATGACCGAGGGGGAGGAAACGACTTCGCTTACGGGATATCTGGATCGGATGAAGGAGGGGCAGGAGGAGATCTATTTCCTGGTGGGTCCGAACAGGGAGATCCTTGAGAAAGGTCCCTTTTTCGAGGGGTTCAAGGCGCGCGGTCTCGAAGTGGCCTTTTTCACGGAGTCCGTGGACGAATACGTCCTGGAGGGCCTGCGGGAGTACAAGGGAAAGAAACTGGTGGCGGCCAACCGGGCGGGTATCGAATTGGAAGATGTGGCCGATGAAGAGTCCGGAACGTCCCTGCCGGAGGAGGAGACCGGGAACCTGGTCTCATGGTTGAATTCCACACTCGATGACCGCGTCACGCGGGTGGATGCGGGTGTGCGGCTTGTGAAGCATCCGATGGTGGCCCTTCTCCCGGAAGATGCGCCTAATGCACAGATGCGGGCCATGATGGCAGCGATGGGACAGGAAGTTCCGGCGGCCAAGGCCAAGCTTGAAATCAACCCCCGGCATCCGCTCATCCATAAGTTGGCTGCGCTCCAGGACTCCCAGCGGGATCTCGCCGCCAAGGTGGCCCGGCAGTTGACCGACCACGCGCTCCTCGCGGCGGGGCTGGATGTCAATGCGGGGGATGTTTCGGAAGGGATGTCGGAACTCCTGGGTGAGTTGCTGGAGGAGCGCGCCGGCTCCTAGCATCACTTTCTGTCCTTCGGCGGCTGTTTCGGCGGACGCGGTGATCACAA
>CAWWCX010000440.1:0-3646 GCA_963935445.1 uncultured Roseibacillus sp. | reverse complement strand
ACACACTGCATATCGTCGGCAGCGTCAGATGTGTATAAGAGACAGTGCGGGCACGGGCGCGGTACCGGCGGGCGGAGCAGTCTCGACCGGCTGGGTGATCGGGGGAGTGGAAATAATGCTGGGCACCTGCTTGTCGAGAGCCTCGCTCAGCGCCTTGATATCCTTTGTCATGGCGTCCCCGTCTGCAAAGCGCAGCATGGGAGAGGGGTGGGTGGCGCGTCGGACGATCTTGTCGAAGCGGGGATCGACATCCTCGATCTGCGAGGCCGGGACGTAGGTTTTTTCGGGAACCTTGCCAGTAAGAAGCTCGTAGAGGATGACCCCGGTGGAGAAGACATCGGACCGGGTGTCGACTGACCGGGGGTTCTTGACCACTTCCGGGGCGGTGTAGTCCGGCGTGCCGAAGATGATGCCCTCGCCCTCGCTCTCGTCCGCGAAGCGGGCCAGCCCGAAGTCGCCGATCTTGGGCCGCTTCTTGCTGTCCAGAAGGATGTTGGCGGGCTTGATGTCGCGGTGAAGGATGCCTGCCTCGTGGGCGTGGGCGAGGCCTTCGCAGATTCCGGTCACCAGGCGGGCAACTTCCTTTTGCTCAATGGCCTTGCCGTGGGCGGAGTGGTGGAGCGACTTGCCGTCCACGAATTCCATCACGATGTAGGGCATTTGGTCGACTTCACCGAAATCGTAGACGCTGATGAGGTTGGGATGGTTGAGCTTGGCCATTGCCTTGGCCTCGTCCTCGAACCGACGACGGAAGTCTTCGTCCTCGCCGAACTCGCGCGGGAGAATCTTGATGGCCACGTCCCGCTCGAGGGACTTCTGGCGCGCCTTGTAGACTGCCCCCATTCCCCCCTTCGCGATGAAGGCCAGGACATCGTAGGCCGGCAGAAGCTCATGAAGTTCCTCGGGACTCGGGGCCTCGAACTGCGGTGGGAAGGACATTGCGCGTGGTGGTTTGGAAATGCGCCGGGGAGAGCGATTCTTGCGAAGAAGATGTGCCTGAATCCTTGAAAAGAAAAGCCATCAGTGTCCCCTTTCCGTGGTATGGATGAGGCTGCGATATTCGATGAACTGGGCGAGGAGGGCTTCCGCCAGCTGGTGTCCGCATTCTACCGGCGGATTCCCGGGGATGACCTCCTGGGCCCCATGTATCCGTCCAATGACATGGAGGGAGCGCAGGAGCGCCTGCATCTCTTCCTGTGCTTCCGTTTCGGCGGGGATGCACGCTACCCGGAAAGGCGGGGGCACCCACGCCTGCGCATGCGCCACCTTCCGTTCCGCATCGGGGTGGCAGAGCGGGACCGCTGGCTCGGTCTCATGGGTGAGGCGATGGAGGAGTGTGCTCTATCGCCGGAGGTGCGTAGATCCCTGGGCGCGTTCTTTGCCCAGGTCGCGGATTTCATGAGGAACCAGCAGGAACCCGCGGGCTGATGTGTTCCGCTAGCGAATAATGATCGGAGGGGCAGGCTTGGACGGGGGAGAGGGAGTGCGGCGGCGGGCAGGCGTGGACGGGTCGTCAGCGGGCGCCCCGGGTCTTCTGCTGTTCCTGTCTCCCGAGACAGCCCGCCGAGGCGGGGCCTTCTGAAAGTTCTCATCCACGACGTCGCGCTGCCGCAGGGTTACGATGGAGTAGAGCGCTTCCTCGAGCTGGGGGGTGGAGGCGTGGGTGTAGACCTCACGGTCATCTTTTTTGCGGAAGGCGTAGAGGACGTAGCCAATGCACTTGTAGTTTCCGTAGTAGGAGAAAAAGTTTGAGCTCCCGTCGTAGTAGCGGTGGGCGGTCCGGGGGAAGGCCACGGTTTCCCTCCCGCCGGGACCGACCTGAAAGTCTTTTTCCTCCACGCGAAGGATCTTGTAGCTTTTGGTTTTTCCCAGAGAGCGCCCCACCAGGAAGTATTTCAAGGTGGTTTCCTCGAGGCCCTTGGCATTGTCATCGTTCGTGACGTCCACCGAGAGCTCGAAACTCTGCTGGTAGCTCCTGCTTCGAGAGTAGCTGGAACGGGAATCCTTGGTTGTCTTGCGAACCATGTTGGGAGTGATGCGGAGGGGCGGAACCTGGTCGGCCAGCCACTTGCCTACAAAGGCCTGATCGGCTTCCTGCAAGCTGGAGATTTCCACCGTCGCGATCCGCCTGTTCGGCAGGCGCAGGGTGACGCTCGTTGCGGTGGCGCGGACAATCTCGGCCTCGATGGTCTTGCCCGCGGTATTGGTGAAGGGGCGAGACCAAGCGGGAGGAGTGGCGAGGACGGTGGTGGCCACCAGAAGCGGGGTGAAGAGCTTCATGGGCGGTATTATTACCCTGTATTGGCGGGGGATCGACCAATTTTTCACTCTGGTGGGCCGCCGGGCATGCTTCCGGCCCTTTTGAGATTCGTCGCGGCATCGCTGGTAAAGCGCCGCTCGCGGGCGTAGTCTTCGGCGAGCGCGAGCAATGGACGTCCAGAACCAAGTTATCGGCATTGTCTTCGCCCTGTGTGCGGGAATGTTCTTTCTCTGGGCGGTGCCCTCCTACGCTCGCCGGCTGCAGCGGCGAGCCCGCGACCAGAAGGCCGGCGACGCCGGGGAGGATCTCCAGAGCGACCGCCTCCTCGAAGAGTCCACGGCTCCCACCGTCGATCCCTGCGATCCCCCCAGTTTGCGGACCGGTGCCGTGCCGCCGGAGCTCCCGAGGGGAAAGGTTCCGGTGCAGGGCTTTGGACTGTTAGACGTCGTTGGAGTCTCGCTCTTCTTTGGGTTCTATGCCTTGACCTGGTTCGGCGCCAGCAAGGCCAACACGGGTGAGGCGCTGAGCGAAATGGAGCACCTGAACACGGGTCTCCTCTCCATGCTTATCCTGCAGGGCTTCCAGATATTCCTCGTGGTCGTCCTGATTTTTGGCCGGATGAATGTGGCGGCGGCCTTCGGTCTTTGCTGGCGCCGCAGGTGGTGGCAGGTCTTTCTAGCTCCGGTGGTGGTGTTCTGCATGTACGCCTTCATGAGCTTGCTCCAGGCGACCGGGTTCAATGACTGGCTCGCGAGCTTCATCGAGGGAGACGGTCAGCAGGAAGCCGTGAAGCTGCTGGCAGAGAACAAGGATCCGCTGACGCTCTGCCTCATGGCTGTAGTGGTCTGCATCGGGGCCCCGCTCTGCGAGGAGGTGGTCTTCCGGGGTTATATTTACGCCGCCGTGAAGCGCTTCACGAACATTCCCTTTGCGGTGCTTTTCACGGGCCTCTTCTTTGGGGCAGTGCATGGAAACCTTCTTGCTCTCCTGCCTCTCACCATTCTCGGAGTGCTCCTCGCCCTGGCCTACGAATACACGGGCTCGCTCTGGGCGCCGATTGCGATCCACTTCTGTTTCAACGCGGTCACTACAGCCTTGCAGATTTACTTCAATTTCAACCCGGAGCTGCTCGAGGAGCTCGAAAAAAATGTCGGATTTGTCCCATTATGGTGAGGACCGGGTGGTGGCCCGCCTCACGGCTCTCCTGGAGGGTGCGGCAGGGGTGCTGGTCGGTCCGGGTGATGACTGTGCGGTCCTTGAGGGGGCTCGGCGGGGCGAGGTGGAGCTCTTGAAAACCGACTGTCTCGTCGGCAACGTACATTTTGAACCGGGGGCGCCGGCGGCTGTCTCTTATACACATCTCCGAGCCCACGAGACCGTACTAGA
>CAWWCX010000439.1:0-3652 GCA_963935445.1 uncultured Roseibacillus sp. | reverse complement strand
GGGTCCCCGGAGCCCACTGAGGAGCCTTCGCCCACTGAGGAGCCTTCGCCCACTGAGGAGCCTTCGCCCACTGAGGAGCCTTCGCCCAACGAGGAGCCGCCTACAGTCACCGACTCAGCCCCTGAAAGCGTCCTCGACCCAAACCAGATGCAACTCGGGAAAGAAACCTACAATGCCTGCATCGCTTGCCATGGAGATCGCGGGCAGGGTGTCCCGGGCGGTGCGGGAGGCCCACCGCTTGCATCTTCCGAATGGGTAGTCGGCCCCCCCGAAAACCTCATCCGCATTCAATTGCGGGGCCTGCGGGATGACATCATCGTGAACGGCCGCCAATATGTTCTTGGCGTAGACATTAATCCCGCCGGGATGGTGCCTCAGCTCCAGCAGACCAACGAGCAGATCGCAGCAGTCCTCACCTATATTCGAAACAGCTGGGGCAACAAGGCACCCGCTGTCACCCCGGATATGGTCGAAACCTATCGGGGCGAAGCCGGCAAACCCCAGCTCAAGGTGGACCAGCTGATCCCCCCCCCGGTACCTGACAAACCTGCTGAGGCCCAGCGCGCCCCTGGCAACCAACCAGGCAAACGCTCCGAATCCGCGGCAGGCGGACTCAGGGTCAAGACCGTCCTGATTGTTGTCGGCCTGCTGGCATGGTGTGGCCTCTGCGCCCTTCCTATTCTCCGACGGGTCAAAACCCGGAAGGATTGAAAACGGGAGCGCAGGGGCGACCCAGAAACCCCGGTTCCACGAGGGCGCGGCACTACCGCGTTCCTCCTTCCTCGAGGCTAACGACTCATGGGTCCACGGCTGCGGCTCGGGGAATCCTCCTGACGAGACCTCCGGGCCATTCCCCAGTCCCGCTCCAAAGCCCCCTTATTCCCCGGTGAGCAGGTTCTCCCATTCATGAAATTCCACTCCCGCACCCAGTCCCCCGACCTGATTGACCAGCTCCTCACACCGTTTGCGCCAGTGCACATAGTCAGGGGGCCCTTTCGGATCATCGGCAGTGCGGGGAAATACCAGGTAAGTCACAACAAGGTCGGAAACCGGTCGCCGGTACGGGCTCGCCTCCGGGTTGATCTCCCGGGCCATCCGGAGAGAAGCCTCCCCCACCTTGAAACTCGGTCCAGCATCTCCCACGATCGCCGGGTAGAGGGTGCGCCCATGAACCACGATCGCGAAGTCTCCCACATTTGGCGCGTAGGGGTCTCTCCGGTCGGTCATGATGTTGATCGGAATCACGATGAAAGGGTCGTATTCCGCGATGAGGAAACTCGCGTATTTCATATCCGCGATTCCAGTTTCCAGCATCTTGACCCTCCCGCGCAACCACGCCCTGCGATCATCACTTGTCCCAGCCTGCCCGATTTCCCTCTGCGCATTCCCGATCCGTTTCTCCCAGCCCGCAATCATGGGGTTCGGCTTCGTTCCCTTCTTCCTCCACCGGTAACTCGTAAAAGGCTGGTAATGCGTCGAGTTCACGATTTCGTCCGGCATGACCGACAGCCGGTCTCCATCCGAACCATCGGAAACCACATCCATCTCGGCCTGCAGGAGAAACAGTCGCCGACCACTTTCTGCCGACCGCAGGTTCAGGATCGTCTCACAGTCGTAGAAGTTGTGCCTCGTTAAGACCTCGTCCAGGTTTCCAACATTGGCCTTCAGCCGGGCTGCCTTGTTAGCGTAAAGCTGGCGATACCAGGCCGACACCTCGGCCCGGGGTAACATTGCTTCCAGCCCCGGAAAGAGCTCCAGGAGATCAGGATTCACCCTCGCAAGCTCTTCAGGCAGTCTCGAAGCTCTCGGCATGCGCACCTTCAGGGCATACTCGGCAGTGTATGCTTCCCGATTCTCCCGCTCCGCAGACGCCAGGCCACCCTCGCTGGAATCGAAGGTGACCTTGAGATCAATCCCCTTGGAGAGCTTCCGGATCTCCATTCCTTCAGGAGGAGTGAGCACCCCCCGCGGAAAATCGGGATCAGGATCGCTCTCCAATGGAGTAAGCGGTTCTCCCTCGCCTTTCCCGGGAACCCGCCCCGGAACCTCCTTTTCCACAACCACCGGGTCGGGGCGGAACACCTCCCGCAACCCACGCTTCACCTTCCCGCCCACAGGGGTGAACAGCACTAGAAGAGCCAGGCTGCCAAGAAGGACCAAGCCCAGTCCCAGAACGAACACGCCCCCGGAAGGACGGTCGCTTTTTGCGCGCTTACGATTTCTGGCCACAGCAGTCGGGGAACAAAATTTTCCTAAGTGTCATCTCCGGAGACCCTTCGCGGCCTGTGACCCATCAGATACCGGATCGCCACCATTGGCAGGATCGAAAGGCCGGCCGCTAGGAGACCCACCTTCCACCCCGGATAAACCCTCGCACAGTCGCGCCGCAAGGCCCCCAGGGCATCACGCACGACCTCTTCCTTCGAAACATAGAACCATTCCCGCGAAGGACTCTCCACAGGAGCTCCTTCCCGGCCCGCCGTTTCTCCAAAATCAGTACGCACGGGACCGGGGCAAACCGCGAGGACCGGAATCCCGTAGTCACGCAACTCCAGTCGTAGAGCCTCGGAAAAACTCGTCAGATACGCCTTCGAAGCGGCGTACACCGCGAAGTCCGGAATGGGCAGAACAGAGGCCAGGGAACTGACATTCAAAATCGCACCTCGCCCAGAGGCCACCATGGGAGCAAGGAATCCATGTGCCAGATGGGTAGCTGCCCCAACGTTCAGATCGAGCATCTGCTGTACTTTTTCCCAGTCTCCGGTGGCAAACTCCCCGTAATCGCCCATTCCCGCATTGTTCACAAGAAGACTGGGAGCCCACTCCGTTCCCGCAAGCCGGTGAATCAGCTCCCTGCGCGAAGCCTCTCGAGTCAGGTCCGTCGCAACACTGGTTATCTTCACGGCAGGGTTTTCCATCGCCAGCCTCGCCTCAACTTCCTTGAGCACCACGTCCCGCCGGGCAACCAGAACCATGCGCTGACATTGCGGCGCCAGCTGATGGGCAAACTCCTCTCCAAGTCCACCTGAAGCGCCTGTAATCAGGGCGCACTCGTATCCCACTTGATCGGACATGGCTGCAGTTCCAGTTTTTTGCCACACCTATCCGGCCGGCGGCTGACCTGGCTGCACCTGCACGATACGCAGGGGAAGCCGTACTACCAGTTCGCCATCTACCGTGACATCGACGTGATAAATTCCCTCATTCGGAAACTTCAACCCCTGAAAATTGAGCACCAGGTTCCGGGTAAGAAAGGGTACCTGATCGGGAATCTGAATAGGCATATCTGCCCGAATGGGCATGTTCTTGGGGTCAATTGATGCGCCATCCTCATCAATGATGTTGATCGTCATCTTGTGATCTCCCGAGTCTTCAGGGAGCACGCAAATTCGCATCGCGAGCGAGCAGTGGGGGTGCACCACGGGGAGCTGGGGCGCCCGCAGGGCATCGAAGGTGCCGTTGATCACTAGCTTGCCGTTCCCGTAGTCGGCAGCAAAATCGCAGAGGGTTGCTATTTGAATGTCCATGAGTCGTCCAAGAGTATCCGTGTCTGACCTGAGGTTTAAAAAAGGTCCAGCGCCAAGTAGGCAACCTAATCGTCTTCATCCACGGGAATCGCTACCGGGGCATCATCCACGGGAATCGCTACCGG
>CAWWCX010000438.1:0-3657 GCA_963935445.1 uncultured Roseibacillus sp. | reverse complement strand
ATCGCCAAGAAGAGTCACCGCGGCCCTGAGAACCCGGTAGCTCTCGGCATAGAGACTGGACTGCAGACCAGGGCGGAAGACAATGTCAGGCCCCCAGCGGGACGAGTAGTCAGCACCCTCTCCAACATCCGCGTGCTCTCCCTTCCCTTTCCCCTGTCTTGCAGACTGTTCTGCGGCGGCAAGCCGCTTCTCAGAGAGCACCGGAACCGCTGCAAGCACAGCGTGCCCAGTTTCCTCCTCGGCCTGGGAAACCGTGCGGAACCGGTTATCGATCCGAAGCAGGAGAAGAACCAATCCTACCCCGGCGGCGACTCCTCCAAGTCCTCCCGCGGCATAGACCCGCATCCTCTTAGGAAAGGCAGCCTGCTCGGGAACCAAGGCCCGGCTATGGAGGTCCGCAATGACTTCGTCCTCAATGCTGTTGACCTTGGCCTCCTCCAGGGCGACCAGGATGGAATTGAATACCGAGGTCCGGCTTTTTGTTTCCCCATCAAGGACTTGGGTCCGGGCCAGTAACAGGCGGCGGGCGATCTCCAACTCGGCTTCTGAATTCCCTTCGGCTGCTCCCCTCTCATCCTGCGCCTCCTCCCAGTAATCCTTATCAGCCTCCGAGGTAGCGGCCACCCGGAATTCCTCGAGAAATTTTTCCTTGGCGGCAGTCAGTTGGGCCAAGGCCGCAATCATCCTGGGGTGCTTCTCCCGATAGCGCCGGGCAAGAGTCATTCCTTCCTCCTCCTCGGCTTCCAGCTCAGCGTGAGCCTCCAGAGCACGCTTGTAGACCGCCAGAGCGCTATTGGCCTCCTGCAAACTCTTCCTGGCCTCGTCAGCCTGGTCAATCAAGCCCTTGGAACGACGGTCCTGACTACCCCGGCTCTCCTCACCGAGCTCAACGAGATATTCCTCGGCGAACCCATCAGCCAAAGCTTTTGCAAGCTCCGCATCCTCGTGACTAACCGTGATGTCCAGGAGTCTTGTCCTTCGACGCACACTCACTTTCAAGCGATTCTGCAGGAACTCAACCACCTCCCCCTCAGTCGGGTCTGTCCCCGCATTTTCCGCTCGTCCTGCCTCGGGCCCTTGGCCAAAAAAGCGTTCCAACCAATCCGGAAGGTAACCCGGGGAACGGCGAACAAGGCTTTGCCGGTCCGCGAACTCTGGACGCCTCGCCACCCGTTCAATCAACTCCACCCGCGTCACTTGGGCCGCAATCGTGTTCATTGCGTCATCGGAGCGCATGTCGATATCTTCCATCTCCTCCCGACTCATGACCCTGGAGACATTCTGTTTGACCAGGAGGGTAGCGGTGGAATCAAACTGCTCCGGGGTCTTCTTGATGTAGTAGACGCTCAGGAATAGGCCTGCCACAGCTCCCAGACAGGGAAGATACCAACGGCCCACCACCTCCCAGAAAATCTTGGGTATTCCCGCAGCCCGTTGATTCGGCCCGATGGCCTGGAAAGTTTCTTCCCCCTGTTCGTCTGCCTGTCGTGGTGTCTTGCTGGCCATTGCGTGTCGAAAACGGAAACCCGGACGGCATCAGAAAATACGGCGTGCCACTGTGACGATATCACCGGGACGCAGGGCAAATATACGCCCACTCCGGGAGAGAGCCTGATAATCGATAGGAAAAACCTGGTCTCCCCGGCGCACCGTCACCTTTTTGGCGTTAGCAATATCCGTTAGCCCTCCGGCCCTCGCAATAGCTGCTACCAGATCCAGCTTCCCATCAAGCGGGAAATCGTAGGGGCCCTCAACCTTGACCTCCCCCAGAACAGTGAAGCTCCGGTTGAAAAAGGCGCTTTTTCCCACGATGACGCGGTCACCCGGGGCTAACGCAACCCTTTGGAGGGCCGCTTGCGAACCTTGTTTCGCACTGTGCTTGACCACCTCCCCTGAAGCCCGAACCAGCGTAATGGAATTCTTGTCGGCCTCCTCCGTAAACCCTCCTGCCATGGCAAACAGACTGGCAAGATCCAACTGGCCGGAGGCAGGCATCTTGACCCGCCCCGCGTTCTTCACCTCTCCAAGGATATCTACAAATTCCGGCGCATAGTCCGTGATCGTCAGGGTCAGCTTGGGCTCTACGAGGTAGTCTGCATTGTAGAGCTCATAGATCCTCGAAGAGGCCTGACCTACTGTCAGGCCTTCGATCGTGATTCTACCGATAAGGGGAAAACTCACTTCACCGGTCTTCTGGATCGTAGTTTCAGTATCGAGATCCGGCTCGTTATAGACTTTCAACGCCACCCCGTCCCCCACCTTGAGGAGATAATTGGCATCATTCTCGTCTTCAGGATCCCCGGCGCCCCCCTGGGCCAGGGCTCCACCAAGGAGACCAATCACACACAGCACGGAGAACCTCATGAAAGTAAGTTAGAATTTGTGATCCATCGAGAAACCCAAAACCAGAGATTCGGCATCATCAACACCAAGCCCCGAAAGGCTCCGGTAATTCAAGAAAAAGCTCAACTTTGAATCATCAAAGACCGTTCTCCCTACAGTCAGGTCGCAGGTGTAGTAGCTCCGCTCGGGGCCAGACACGCCTGTGGCGCTGACAGTCTCATCAAAGCCGGCCCCCAGTCCCACGCTCAGAGAATTGCGCCCAACCTGCCTCTGATAGTTCACCCGGCAGTAGGTTCGTTCCGTGAAGGCTCCGGCCTGAGTGGAGGACGCCACAAGATCCCGTCCCAGTCCGACGCCCACGGACCAGAGCGGAGAAGTGCGGTAAGAGGCCCGGAATGCCGCTGAAACAAAGGTATCAGAGCCGCCACCAGGACTATAGTCATACCAGTTCAGTGCCGTCGAAGCATCCAAAGTAAGAACATTGGTGACCCGGTAATCGACACTCAATCCCGGCCCCATCGAATTTAGGCGCGAGCCACCATCTCCGGACCGCGTGGACATCCTGAGCGCCGGACCAAGCTTCAGGAGAGGAGAATAGCTCCAAAGAGCCTCCAAGCGACCCGTATGGCCCCGCACGTCATTAACCGAAGGGCTGGAGGCTCCCACCCGGACGCCCGTGCCGCGCAACGATGCATTGCGGTCCATGTAGTCATACACGGCTCGCACCTCCGTAAGCGCGCTGATCTCGTAGGATCCTCCGAGGCTCAGGTTCCATGCGAACTCATCGACGAGACTCTGGTAGTAGGCATTCGCACCACTCCCCTGCCTGAAGTCCACCTTCAGCTCCCCTGACAATACCTCCCGCTCGTAGGACGCTGTAAACTCGACCTCATGGAAATCATTGCTCAAATCCTCTTTTCCAAAGTACCTCTGGTAGTCTCCGTAGTAGCTCAGGTCGAAGGAGACATCTCCGAGACTCCGTCGAAACGACATCTCTCCGCCCAGTAAGAGAAACATATCTCCTCCACTAAGAGCCTTGGAACCATATCCGAAGGACGGGTTCGAATCATACCCCAGTTCGCTGTAGGACGAAAAGCTCACCCCCTCTGCCAGGGAACTCGAGGCATTTCCCGCGATCCGACCGGACCGAGAAACAAAACCCGAGGCCCCGCCTGAGGCTGCGGGCACAGGGGACTCGCCTTTCGCTGGCCCGTCCTCCGGAGCAGAGGAATTAATCAACAGAGGCTCTACATCCTCATCCACATCCTCCGCTACCTGTCTCTTATACACATCTGACGCTGCCGACGATATGCA
>CAWWCX010000437.1:0-3664 GCA_963935445.1 uncultured Roseibacillus sp. | reverse complement strand
CATTTCGAGCTGCGTGGCTGGCATGAGAGCCAGGTCATCATCCGTTTCTGGATCGTATCCATTCTGCTGGCGATGGCAGGGCTGGGGCTTCTCAAGGTAATCTAGGAAAATGAACCTGACTGGTCAGAAAGTTGCTATCCTGGGAGCCGGCCGCAGTGGGCGGGCGGCAGCTCGGCTGGCACTGCGCGAGGGCGGTGAGATCTCCCTCTATGACACTGCCGATGAGGGGGCTTTCGACGGGGTGGCAGAGGGTGTGCAATGCCATCCGGGCTCGACGGTGGAGACGGGCCAGTCCTGTCGGGCCGATCTCGTCGTGGTCAGCCCGGGGATTGAAACCGGGGGAAAGTTTGCACAGGCTTTTGCGGAGGGTGCGGCCGAGTTTATCGGGGAAACCGAGTTCGCGGCCCGTTACTATGACGGTCTCGTGGTGGGAATTACGGGGACGAACGGGAAGACAACGACTACCGAACTGGTGGAGCGCATGATGAGCGGGGGGGGAGTGACCTGTGCAGCCTGCGGAAATTATGGCCGTCCTCTGGCGGATGTGGTGCTCGAGGACAACCATCCCAATGCGGTGTCGCTGGAGCTCTCGTCGTTCCAACTCGAAACAATTTCGACCTTTCGCCCCGATGTTGCGGTCTGGCTGAACTTTTCACCTGACCACATGGATCGCTACCGAAGCGTGGAGCAATACCGCGCTGCCAAGCTCCGTATTTTTGAGAATCTCGAAGGGGGTGATACCGCGGTTGTCCGCCATGGACAGGATGTGGGGGAGATCAGGGGCCGGAGGGTGACCTTTTCCGCGACCGAGGGAGGGGGAGACTATGAGTTGCATGGGACGGCGGTGCTTTCCGAGGGCAGGGAGGTGCTCGACCTCGAGGCGACCCAATTGCGGGGCATCCATAATGCGGAGAACGTCATGGCGGCCCTGGCTGCGGTGCGGGCGCTGGGCATCTCCCGGACGGCGGCCGCGTCAGCACTCGCAGGATACGCCCCGCCGCTCCACCGCTGTGAGTTGATCCGCACCCTGGACGGAGTGGAATATATCAACGATTCGAAGGCTACCAACCTGCATGCCCTCGAGGCTGCGCTGCTCTCCCAGACCCGTCCGACGGTCCTGATCGCGGGGGGAAAGCAGAAGGGCCTGAATTATGAATCGCTTCTGCCGCTTCTGGCCGGGACCACTAAAGAGGTAGTCGTGTTCGGCGAAATCCGGGAGGAACTTGCAGCTCTCTTCTCCCAGATAGTTCCTACCCAGCCAGCAGACAACCTGGAGGAGGCGGTGACCCTGGCCCGTCGCGCGGCCACACATGGCAGTGCGGTGCTATTTTCTCCCGGCACGTCCTCTTTCGACATGTTTTCCGGATACGAGGAACGCGGCGACGCGTTTCGCACGGCCGTGCAGGCTCTCAGGTGAGAAATCAAATCCAGATATTCAACCGAAACCAAAACACCCCAGATGAATAGACAATCGTTCCAGAAAAAGAGACGTTCCATAGGAGGTACGGGCTTGTTCGTGCTGCATTCAAAGACGCGTCGACGCAAGAAGCAGAGAGTGGCGGCCAGTGCCGACCTCGGATCCGAAGTGCCCAATCTTGGCGTGGCGAGGGCCCTGTTTGTAATTCTCGTGCTGCATGTTGCCGCCATTGCGGCAATCTTCATCCATAACCGTGTCAACAACAGCGGCGTGGCAAGCGCGGAAAAGGATACCACTCAGGTCTCTTCCGCCTTTGCGACGCAACCGAAAGCGGCGTCTGCTTCGACGAAGGGCGAGCATTTCTACTTCGTCGCCACCGGCGACACGTATGAGCGTATCGCGAGACTCAAGAATGTTGATCTCAATGAGTTGCGTGAATTGAACAAGAACAAGGGGCTCGGGCATGGAGCGATCCTGCGGATTCCGGCTAACAAGCTTGCGGCCCCCGTCGAAGTGGCTTCTGTCAACCCCGAGCCCGCTTCCGGAACGGAGGGGTCACCGGTCGCCCCGCTGAACCCCGTGAGCGCAGTAGAGAGGCCGGATGTGGCTGAAGCGACCACGGTGGAACCAGCTGTCGATGCGGGCAATCAGCCCCAGGGCGCATCGGAGCGAACAGGCACTCCCGATGCGGGTATTCCGGTCCGGGTGACCCCGAACCGTAATCCGTCCATCGCTGTCGCGGTCCCCGTTTCGGCAGAGACTGCCGGGTCTGAAACCTATATCGTGAAGACGGGAGATACCCCCTGGGGAATAGCCCGGAAGCATGGCGTGTCGGTTCAGGACCTCCTGGAGGCAAACAACATCAAGGACGCGCGCAAGATGCGGGTCAGTATGAAGCTCCGGCTTCCAGTGCGCTAGCGACGCGAGACCGCCAGTCTACAAAGCCGCATGGGACGCCGCGCCGCCATTGTTCTCTGTATCTCTGTCGCCACCCTGGTGGCGCTGGGGTTGATCATGCTTGCGAGCACGAGCGCCTGGGTGCACGGCGTGGATGACGATCCATACCTGCTTGTCAGACGGCAGGGAGTCTTTACTGGGGTAGGACTCCTCGGCGCTCTGGTGGTGGGAAGCATGGATTACCGTATTCTGCGGCGGATCTGGATGCCGTTACTGATCGGGGGGTGCGTGCTCCTGACCCTGTGCTACGTTCCGGGAATTCAGGTGGTCGTCAAGGGAGAGGCGCGCTGGATCACCGCTCCGCTCATTGGACGTTTCCAGCCTTCGGAGGTGGCCAAGCTTGCGGTGATTATCGCGCTGGCGGCCTGGTATGCCCAGTACCAGGCTGAGACGAAAAGTTTCCTGCGGGGATTTGTGCTGCCCGGTCTCCTGCTCGGAATTCCGGTGGCACTCATTTTCTTTGAGAAGGACATGGGAACTGCGGTAGCCCTTGGAGGGGCTGGCTTTCTTCTCATGTTCACGGCGGGAACGAGGGTGTCCCTGCTCACGCTCGTGACGATTGTGGGAATGGTGGGATTGTACAAGGCAGTGGAGAACGATCCCTACCGGCGCATGAAGTTTGAAGCCCTGCTTAACCTGGAGGATCCCGAGGTGCAGCGTAAGGCGGGTTACCAGCAGTATCGGGCCAAGTTAGCCCTTGCCTCGGGGGGGCTGTTCGGTGCGGGTCTTGGCAATGGTGCCGAGAAGCACGGCTACCTGCCAGAGGCGCATACAGATTTTATTTTCCCGGTAGCCGGGGAGGAGCTTGGGTTGCTTTGCACCCTGGGCATTGTTTTCTGCTTCGTTCTCATAAGTACGTCGGGAATTTCGATTGCCCTGCATGCACCCGACCAGTTCGGTAAATTGCTGGGACTGGGCCTGACCACGGTGATTGTGCTTCCGGCGCTCATGAATATCGGGGTGACGACCAGTGTGCTTCCCAACACGGGGTTACCGCTACCCTTTGTGAGCTATGGGGGCACGAACCTGGTTTTCACCCTCGCTGCGGTAGGGCTGCTCGTGAGCCTGCACCGGCGGGCCTTCTATACTGAATCTGCCGAAATGCCTGTCATCAAGGAGAAGCAGCTTGCGCTCAAGATTTGAGTCAGTCGCGGTGGGGCGGGATTGGGCCGGAAGGATAATGGTGCGGTGCCTGTGGAAGCGCAGGTGGAGAGCAGAATTCTCTATGGGGGGTGGATCCGGACCCTGTCTCTTATACACATCTCCGAGCCCACGAGACCGTACTAGATC
>CAWWCX010000436.1:0-3674 GCA_963935445.1 uncultured Roseibacillus sp. | reverse complement strand
CTTGCTCGCAAAAGGAATTGCTCCAGAGTCCAGGTCCCCAACGCGGTTGTTCTGCGGCAGACCACTTTGCGGGGAAAAACCCATGCTTGTTCCCATGGCCACTCCGTTATGGATACCCGTAACGGAACTGCTCCCACCAAGATGGCAGGAGATCACCCGCAAGGGCGCTTCGACCTCACCCGGGCCATTCTGATAAAGGGCCCGTGCGATCCCCGCCACATCTTCGCGGCCCAGGAGCTCGGCAGAACGCTCGGCAACAAACTTGTGGCTGGCACCATGAAAGCCGTAGCGCTGAATTCCCGCCTCATGCCATGCCCGCGGCACGGCGTAGCGACAACCGGCCTCCGGAACCCACTGGTAGAAGGCTGTCTCAAAAAGCGCCACCCGGCGGGCCCCCGGCAGGATTTCGCCGAACTGCCGAATACCAGAGGCATACGCGGGATTGTGGGCCGGCGCCACTTCCGCAAATCCTTCAAGCGCATCGAGAACTTCCTCGCCGGCCTCCACGCAACCACTCAGACCGCGTCCAAGCACAGTCTTGAAGCCAACCGCCTCAATCTCGTCCGCGGAGGCGATCCCCTCGAGGGCCAGACGGGACAGCGCATCACGAATCACCTCCCCATGGTCCGCAACTCGCTCGTAGCCTCCCTCCGCCAACTGGCACTCCTCTCCCTGTCCCATCTCAAAGAGACGGTACTTGAAGGAGGTAGACCCCAGGTTGGCGACGAGAACCTTCACGCGGCGGGATTGCTTGAATCTACATTTCGACCAATCCGGAGAGGTCGTCATGCGGTCGTGGAATAACCTGGGTCGCGGTCACCTCTCCCACCTGGGAAGCTGCTTCCGCGCCTGCGTCCACTCCCGCTTTCACCGCCGCCACGTCTCCGGTGTAAAACCCGGTGACCATTCCCCCGCCAATCTTGGACCAGCCCAGCATGGTGATGTCCGCCGCCTTGAGAGCGGCATCGGAAGCCTCCACCAGGGAGACCAGTCCACGCGTTTCAATAATTCCTACTGCTTGTTTCGGCATGATTCTTGGATGCTTCAGGTTCGTATCTTCAGGACAGCTCAAATCTCTTCAGGAGATCGGCGTGGGGTCGCGGTATGACGTGCGACCCAACCAGTTCTCCTACCCGGTCGGCCGCTTCCGCCCCGGCATCAACTGCAGCCTTTACGCTTCCAACATCTCCC
This sequence comes from uncultured Roseibacillus sp., assembly GCA_963935445.1. Classification (GTDB taxonomy): domain Bacteria; phylum Verrucomicrobiota; class Verrucomicrobiia; order Verrucomicrobiales; family Akkermansiaceae; genus Roseibacillus_B. Next base: position 2,483 of record CAWWCX010000436.1, on the reverse strand, counting down.
TGCACGAGGATGGTCAGGAACCCTCCTCCAATCTGCACCTGCTTGACCAGGTCCACGTCGGCGGCCTTGGCCATCGCGTCGGCGGCCTCCACGTTGCCAACGTAGCCTTTTGTTTCAATTAATCCTAGAGCTTGGCTCATCTTGTTCTTGTTTTTTTGTTAGAAATCTTGGCAGCGCGACCAGTCTACTTCAGCAGCTCGCAATACGTATCCTGTTTCAATCCGCAGGCGTTTCCCTCATCGGTATCGATGTGGACCTCCAGATTGAAGCTCTCATCAACGCGCACTACGATCTTGTCGAAGGTCACCGGGCAGACACCATGGACCTTCATTCTCATGATGTCCTTGTGCTCCACGCCGTAGTAGGATGCGTCATCCGGGTGCATGTGGACATGCGGGGCGGCCCGGATGACTCCCTCCGGCATCTCAAAAAAACCTTTCGGCCCCATGAGCATGCAACCGGGCGTGGATTCGATATCACCCGAGAGCCGGAGAGGAGCATCAAAGCCAAGAGCGATCGCATCGGTATAAGCCAGCTCCACCTGATTGAAATCGCGGCAGGGACCCAGAATCCGCAGATTGGAAATTACCCGACTGCGAGGCCCTACCAAGGTAACCGTCTCCTTCGCGGCGTAGGCACCATTTTGATAGAGTTCCTTCATCGGAGTCAGTTCGTAGCCCGCTCCAAAAAGCTCCTCCACGGCATCCTGGGACAGATGACAATGCCGGGCACTGACGTTGACAACCAAGGCATTGGGAGCCTGCGCCGAGTCAGGGAGAGGCAGGCCCATTTTGGCGTAGACCTGCTCCCGCACCATGTGCTCCACCACCGCTCTGGGTATGTTGGAATTAGCTGGCATTTGCGCTCAATTCAGTAGGTTTATGGTTGGGTTTTCTTGACTAGTCAACATTTTTCAAAGAGATTCCCAAATATTTCCAATTAAAACCAAGCATCTAAACCCCTTTTACACATGCTACCCATTGAGAGACAGACGGTTATAATTTCAAAGCTTGCATCCGCCGAATCCGTCCGGACGATCGAGCTCGCCGCTGACCTCGCCGTCACCGACGAAACCATCCGCAAAGACCTTGAAGCACTCGAGCAACGCGGAGAACTCCTTCGTATCCACGGAGGAGCTGTTCGCCCGAACCAAAGCCGTGTCGAACTGGCCCTCACCGAGCGCAAGCAAGTCAACCGGGAGTCCAAAACCGCAATAGCCCGTCTCGCCGCCGAGCGAATCCGCCCGAACGACACCATTTTCATCGACGCTTCCTCAACGGCTCTGACCCTTGTCGAGTTCCTTCCTCAATTTGACCTCACGATCCTTACCAACGCGCACAATGTGATTTCCGCCCTTGCGGACCGAGACGGCATCGATCTCATCTGTACCGGTGGGATCTATGAACCGCGATCGAGATCCTACATTGGACTTCCTGCCGAATCGACGATGAGAAAACACAATATTCATCGCATGTTCTTCTCCTGCAATGGCATTCATCTTGAGCGGGGAATCTCAGAGACCAATTCCCGCCAGGCGGCCTTTAAGGAGAGGGTGATCGAATGCTCGGAAGAAGTGTGCTGCCTCGCTGATTCAACCAAGATCGGGCTGAAATCCTCGTTCTTCTTCGCTCAGGTGTCCGACCTGACCACAGTCGTCACTAATGAAGACGCTGACCCGGGCTTTACTGCAGCCCTTGCCAACCAGGGAATCGAGGTCTTGCGCGCCTGATCGACGGTAGCGATCTGCTCCACACGGGACCCGGCCCTGCGCCACATTCCAACCTCCACGTGAATCACCTGCCCTCTCGTGCATCCTGAACACTTACTTGCCAGCAGGGGGACACCCTTAGCATCTTCTACGTGCTGGAAATCTTCCTTTTCATCGGTGGCAGCCTGTTAATCATACTGCGAACGGGAGCACAACGCCGACGGCCTGTCCCCTTCATTGCTAAGAGAAACTATGAAAGAAAAGGTGTTCCTCGCGGTTGACCTTGGTGCCGGCAGTGGCCGCGTCGTGGCCGCCCGCACCGATTTCCAGACTTTCGAACTCGAGGACATCCATCGCTTCGACAACCCGGGGACGGACCTCCCGGGCGGCCTCGTCTGGAATGTTCTCAATCTCTACCGCGAGATCCTGCAGGGTCTCCACCTTGCCGTGGAACGTCACGGAAACAATATCGCCGCGCTGGGAATCGATACGTGGGGAGTCGACTTCGCCCTCCTTGATGACGAGGGTCGCCTTCTCGGGCTTCCTCACCAGTACCGCGACCCCCGCACGGATGGCATGGAGGAGGAGTGCGAGCGTCGATATGGAAATGCCCGGATGTACATGGAGACGGGTATCATGCCCTTTTTTCTGAACTCCTCCCATCAATTGCTCAGCGAGGTAGTCCGGGACGGGGCAGCGCTCCGCGAGGCCTCGCATTTCCTGATGATCCCGGACCTCCTGGGATTCTGGCTCACCGGGCGCATCGCCGTGGAAC
>CAWWCX010000435.1:0-3678 GCA_963935445.1 uncultured Roseibacillus sp. | reverse complement strand
TTCCCGGATCCTAGGACTCACCATTAGCAACTACGTCCTCCCGGGGGGAGCGATTCCGTAGCGCCGGAAAGGTCTTCGAGGGCACCTTTTGCCCTGGGCCAGGCGATCACCGCCTCAAAGATGATCCATAGCTGAAGTGCGATGGTGGCCAGACCCATGGCGGCGAGGAGATACTGGGCTCCTTGGAAGAACTCGCTGACCTTTATTCCCATCGCGATGCCGGGAAGCAGGAGCATCAGGATAGTGGGCGGAATGATGAACCAGACCGGCAAAGCTCTCCGCCAGAGCCAGAAGGCAATGACAAGAAAGGCGAGTCCGGCGAGGAGCTGGTTCGTTGCCCCGAAAAGCGGCCAGAGAAGGAGGCCTCCTGTGCCGGGAGGTTTTCCGGGAGCTCCAGGCATGGAGGCCAGCCAGCCCGCCACCATGATGGCGAAAATGGTGGCGCCGTGCTTGTTCGTGAGCCACGTGAGGGGATTCCAGGAGAGGCGCCGGGCGCTTTTCCTGTCCCCGGAGGCATGCGCCGGAGAGTTGGTCTGGGGATTTCCGTGTTCGGCGGAAAGTGACCGGGCCGTAAAGGTGGAGGCAAGTTCCTGGATGACATAGCGCTGGAGGCGGCAAGCGGTGTCCAGGGTAGTAGCGGCGAAAGAGGCTACGAAAACGCCCATAAGAGCGACCGCGAATACGGAGGCAAGGCCGAGTGTGCCGAGGAAATTGGCTGCCCCCTCCACAAAAGCCCCGATCTTCTCCGGCAACCCTCCAGCCATGCCCCACGACCCGTAGCGGTTGAGGTAGGCCTCGCTGCCGGTCACCACCTTGCCGGTCTTGACGACCTTGTGGGTCTCGGTGTCGAGCATCACCTCACTGACACCCAGTCCTATTCCAGCGACGCAGGCGAGAATGACCAGGGTGGCCAGGAATCCCTCGGTCAACATGGATCCGTAGCCCACGAACTGGGCATCCGTCTCGCACCTGATCTGTTTGGAGGAAGTGCCTGAGGATACGAGGCAGTGAAATCCGGAGACGGCTCCGCAGGCAATCGTGATGAAAAGAAAGGGAAAGAGCCACGGGGCATCCGGAACGGAGCGGAAGGCAGGGGCGACGATCTCGAGAGACTGCCGAGGTCCCTCCTCAACCGGGCTGCCGCCAAGCAGGCCGGCAATGAGGAGGCCGAGGACGATCAGTCCGAGGGTGGAGATGAGTTGAAGTGAATTGATGAAGTCCCTGGGCTGGAGGAGAGTCCAGACGGGGAGAACGGAGGCGATGTAGGAGTATACGAGAAGGGCGACCACCCACCACATGATCGACTGGCCAGCGAGCCAGCTGTTGATCTCGCCCAGAATCCCGACGTTGCCGAAGGCGACGGCGAGGTACATGAGACCGAGGGTGAGTATCGAGGGAAGGACGAGATTGACCCCGCGACGGTGCAGGTAGAGGCCGATAAGGAGAGCGATCGGGATCTGGACGAGACAGGGGAGGATCGCTGCCGGGAACATTTTGAAGACGGCGGCGATTACCAGTCCAAAGATTGCGAGGACGATCGTGAGGGCAAGGGCAAGGATGGAGAGAAAGAGGATTCGAGTCCGCTTGCTGAGCACGCGCCCCGCAATGTCCCCGACGGTCTGGCCCCGGTTGCGGATGGAGACGACGAGGGCCCCGAAGTCATGGACGGCTCCGATGAGGATGGAGCCGAAGAGGACCCAGAGCAGGGCCGGCACCCAGCCCCAGATGACTGCGAGGGCAGGTCCAACGATTGGGCCCGTGCCCGCAATACTGGTAAAGTGGTGGCCGAAAATAACCCCCTTTCTGGTGGGGACATAATCCGTGCCGTCCTCCATTTCGATGGAGGGAACCCTCGCGCCGGGGTCGAGCTTGAAGATCCTTCTCGCAAGAAACTTGCCGTAGGTGTGATAGGCTACGAGATAGAGGACGAGAGCGCCGAGCGCGATGGCGAGTGTCTGCATGAATCGGGTAAGGGGTAGGGGCTCGTACTGCTGCGAATGTCGAACGCAGGATGCCGGAATTTCAGAGTCCTCCTTCCTTCTCGAGGGCCTCAAAGACCGGCGAGGGGACATAGCGGCGTACGGTTTCCTCCCAACCATCGGGACCGATGAGCCCCTTGATCATACTGGAACTGAGTTCCGCGATGTCCCGGGGCGGCATGAGAAACACGGTGGTTATTTCGGGGGCCAGGTCGGCATTGATGTGGCGCATTACCCGCTCGTATTCGTAGTCATCAGCCGTGCGCACTCCGCGCAGGATGTAGGCTGCGTCCTGCTCCTTGGCATAGTCCACCAGATAGCGGTTGTCGAAGTGCGCGATGGTGAGTCGCTCGCAGGAGGGCACAGAGGCCCGGAGGAGTTCCAGTCTCTCCTCCACGCTGAAGCTGTAGCGTTTCCCGGGATTTGTCCCAATCGCGACGGTCAGGCGATCGAAAAGCTCCAGGCCCCTTTGGATCATCCAGAGGTGTCCGTTGGTAGGAGGGTCAAAGCTCCCGGCGTAGACGGCGATGTGCATGGTGCTTCTGTATAACGCACCGGCGGGCCTAGGCTTTGCGCCGGATGATGGCGGTGCGCTTGAGGATCTTGATCCAGTCCGCGTAGCGGGCAGAACGCTTTTCGATCTCGACCTCGTTGCGCATTCGTTCCCGCATCTCCTTGTCAAAAGGGGGGTGCGGGCCATGGACGACCTTCTCCACCTTCACGATGGTGAAGCCAAGCTTGTCCCTGAGAGGTCCCACGATGGAGCCCTCCGGGATTTCAAATATGATGTCTGCAAAGCCGACTTCGAGGTCGGAGCGGGTCGTGTTTTCCCAGAGGCCACCTTTGGTGGCGAAGGCACCTGCGGAGTGAGCCTGAGCGGTGGCCCCGAAGTCTGCGCCCTCCTTGACTTCTTTGCACAGTTTTTCGGCGAGGGACAGCTGGTCCTCCGTGTTTGCAAGGGGGTTGTTGCGGTCCACGGCGGGAATATAGATCTTGCGGAAGGTGATTCTGTCCTTGGTCTGGTCCCGCAGGGCTCCGGCGCGTTCCTTATAGCGCGTCTTCATTTCAGCTTCCGTGGCGGGGGCGACGTCCTTGAACTTCTCGCTCTTGAACGCCTGTACGAGCATTTTTTCCTGCTGGGATTTTTCGAATTCCCGTCGGGTCATCCTGCTTGCCGCCAGAAACTTCCGAAACTCGCTCTCATCTCCGTCGAAATTACGACGGATGAACCTGTCAACGTCCTGCTTCACGATATGGTCGGGAATCTGGAGCTTCTTCTCCTCTAGACTGCTGAGCACGAGCTTGTGCTCGATGAGTTGATCCAGAGCTTCCTCGCGGGCTTCTGCGAGGGCTTTCCTGAACTGCTCGCCGCGGCGGGGATATTTCGCCACCAATGCGGCGGCGGCGGGGGCAAGGGTCTGCTCGACCTCGCGGGTGCTGATGAGCTTGCCGTTGACGGTAGCGGCCGTCTTGATGAGCGGGACCGGAGCGGCGGTGAGGGGAGTCGTTACGAGAAGTAGCGCGGAGAGAAGGTATTTCATGGCGTGTTAAGGGTCTCGATCCATTCAACTGCTTCCCGGAGCATAGTAATGGAACCTGTCGATCTCAAGCGGGGAAAATGGCGGTCCGCAAGCATGAGATATCCTCCATTTCTCTGAATCATGAGGCGGTCGCCCCGAATTTCGACCATTTCCGCACC
>CAWWCX010000434.1:0-3683 GCA_963935445.1 uncultured Roseibacillus sp. | reverse complement strand
CATCGTGGGCCTGGGTATTTCGTCCGTATTGTGGATCTTCGTGTAGGAGTCGCCTCGGGGGAGAAGCAGAAGAAGCGCTGTGACCGGATTGGGTCGCGTGGAGGGACCGATCCTGGCCGGTCCCTTCCCTCAACGGTAATGTAAGACAGCGGCTTTTACCGGGAGGTGGCCGCTTATCCGAAAAGCCTTGTGAGAGGCTTGCCCTCGCGGGCGCCGAGTTTGAAGGGGCGGCGGCTGGGCGACATGAGGGTCAGGTCGTGGGGTACCCCCATCGCAAATCCGATGGTGGAATTGAAGTCCGGTCCACTCACGGGATCCTTCACCACGTTGGAGCCGGTTTCGTCAGTCTGACCGTAGACCTGACCGCCCTGCACTCCGCCTCCTGCAAGCAGGTAGGAAAAGGCCTTGGGAAAGTGATTTCGGCCGGAACGTTCCTGCACGATCTTGGGAGTGCGACCGAACTCGGTAGCCACCACGACGAGAGTGCTCTCCAGCAGTCCTCTGGACTCGAGGTCCTGCAGGAGGGCGGCAAGGGCCTGATCGAGGATGGGGAGCTTCTGCTCGCACTGGGTGAAGTTGTCGTTGTGCCAGTCGAAGCCACCGAATTCAACGTCGATGAAGCGCACGCCGCGCTCCACCAGCCGCCGGGCAAGGAGGACGCCCTTGGCAAAGGTGTGGTCGCCGTAGGCTGCATGGGCCCTTGGGTTCTCCTTGCGCAGATCGAAAGCCTCGAGGTCCTCACTGTTCATGAGCTTGACGGCCTCTTCAAAAACCTGGTTGTAGGCGCGGACGTTTTTCTGGCCGCGGTGAAAACGCTCGTCGAACTGCCTGTCCAGAATCTGGCGAAGGGCGAGTTGCTTGTTGAACTGCTCTTCGCTCACGTGGCGCAGGCGCTGGACGTTCTGGAGCCCGGAGGAGGCATCTCCCACCGGGAGCGGGGCATGCTGGGGTTCAAAAAATCCGGCGCCGGGGTGGCCGTTTCCGGAACCGACAGTTACGAAGGAGGGCAGGGTTTCATTGGCGCGCTTCTTGAGCCGGGTGACCCACGCTCCGTTAGACGGGTGAACGACGGAGGCGCGCTGGGTGTAGCTGGTGCGCATGAAGTAGCGCCCCGGACCGTGGGCACCCTGTGTGGAGGTCATGGAGCGCACCAGGGCAACCTTGTCCGCCTGCCCTGCCAGATTTGACATGTAGTGGCCGAGGCGCACCCCGTCCGCCGTGGTCTTGATTGTCTTGGTTGGTCCCCGGTAGTCCTCGGATGCCCCGGGCTTCGGGTCAAAGGTATCAAGGTGGGTCATTCCACCGGACATGAAGAGGTAAATAACACTCTTTGCCTTGCCTCCACCCCCGGCCACTGCGGCGGGGTCGGCGGCGAGCGCCGAGGGGGTAAAGAGTTCGGCGGCGCTGCCGGCAATGGTTACTCCGAGGCAGCCCTTGGCCGCGGAAGCCATGAAGGAGCGGCGGCTCAGGTCATCTAGTGTGTTCACGTTCAGTTCGGACATGATTTGAAGAAAGCTTCTGGGTGGAGATTGGGAACCTGTGCAAGGCTTGCTATTGCACGAACAGGTAGCGCTTGGACGTCACCATTGCACGGGCGAGGGTGAAGATATCCTCCTTGTTTTCGGCAAGGGGCAGGAGTTCCTTCTTCTCCGTCTCGGTGGGACGGCTGGAGTAGAAGGCGAGGAAGAGATATTCGAGCCGTTGTTCGGCATTGGTGATTTCAGCGAGGGCCTCAAAAACCTTCGAATTGCGGTTCCCGGTGCTCGCTGCGATCTGGCCGTTTAGCAGGGTAAGGGCCTGGGGGATGGTGGCATCGGTGTGTGCAGCCTCGGGCGTGTTGCGGTCGGAACCACCGAACTGGCGCACGACATGGTTGGCCCGGAAGGGCGTGGGATGCTCGGAGGCGCGCATGTTGAGGGAGGCTCTTGCACTCCGGCCGGGATAGCGGCGCATGACCATGTTCATGGCGGCTCCCATTTCCTCCTTCTTTACCTGGCCTTCCCGACGCAAGGCCCTCTGGGCTTGCGCGAGGCGTGCGACCTCCTTCAAGTTGCCCGCATTCTTTGCCTTGCTCATCGCGATTTGGATTTCGCGGCTCTTGAGCTGGAAGGTACGCCGTTCGTCCTCCAGCTGCCGGGCCTGCTTGCCAGCCTGCACGAGCTTGCCCGCGGGTAGGTTTACGAGCTGTTTGACGTCCCCGCGGTAGGTCTTCCACTTCTCGGCGAGGGATGTGTTCACGTTGTCATCCGTATTGCCGAAGGCGAGGACGGTAAAGGAATCGTAGAGTTCCTCGGCGGACATGCGACGCAGCTGAGGGCCCACGAAGTAGTGATCCGTTCCCGGGGTGGCCTCCTGCGGGGAGACCTGCCGCTGGAAGAGCTTGGTGTGATAGAGGATGCGCTCGAAGTCCCGGGTGCGGAACTTTACGCCCTTCATGGCCTTTTCAAGGTAGGCGAGGACTTCAGGGTGCGATCCCTGCGACCTGCTGCTCCAGTCGTCCACCGGGTCCACGAGGCCATGACCGAAGGTTCGGTCCCAGAGGCGGTTGGCGATGACCTTGGTGAAGTAGGGGTTCTCGGTGGAGGTGACCCAGTCGGCAAAGACCTCGCGCCGATCTTCAGGAGCAACATCCTTCACCTTGGCTCCGAAGAGGGTAGCAGGCTCAATGGCCTCGCCCGGGTCGGCGTCGTCGTACTGATAGTCGTCTGGAAGCTTGAGTTCCTGGCGGGCCGCTTCCGCAATTTCGTTCTTGTTGAAATCGCGGAAGAGGTAGCGCATCTCGCGGCTGATGCGCTGGTTGAGAGTGCGTTGGGCCCTGCCGCGGGCCGTCTTGTCCTTGCCTTTCAGGGCCTTCGCGATGTTGGGGTGGCGTTTCTTGCTGAGCTCAGCCACTTTGCTCACGGCTTTGCGGGCTTCCTCGCTACGGTAGGAAATTCCGCCACTGAAGGCCGCCAGTTCGTAATATTCCATCTGGGTCCACTTGTCGAAGGGGTGGTCGTGGCACTGAGCACAACCGATCTGGTGTCCCAGGAAGACCTGGACGGTGTTGCTCACGTTATCGAGGAGCATGCCCCGGTCCCGCAGGTAGTAGCCCACCGCGGGGTTGTCCACCGCGTGCCCCTCGGCCGAGAGCATCTCGTGCACGATCTTGTCCCACGGTTTATCAGCGGCGAGGGAATTACGGAGCCAGACGTGCCATCCCAGCCCGTATTGCTCGTGGGTGGTCTGGAGGCGAAGAAGGTCGGCGAAGTAATTAAAGGCTGAACTGTCGTAGCCGGGGGAATTGGCGAGCTTCTCGATCAGGCGTGTGCGCTTGTCGGGAGCCTTGTCGTCGAGGAAACGGGCCGCCTCCTGAGGGGTGGGAATGCGGCCTACGATCGTAAGATAGGATCGGCGTACGAAGATATCGTCGGGGACAATTGGGAGAGGTTTGAGCTCCCGATCGGCGAGGTCTTTCTCGAGCAGTTGATCAATGGTCGCCGCCGCGCGGAGAACCTCCTTGAGCCCCAGTGCCTGAGTTACGGGCCGGCCCTTCTGGTTGGCCTTGGGTGTCGTGCGGGCGGCGGGTTCCGCGAGCAGCAGCGGGGCCCCGGCCAGCAGGATTGCGGGGAGGATGCACTTCATGGGGGAGGTCATACAGGGTTAAAAACACGGAGAACAGGCTGTTTATCACCTGCGTGCCC